>JAJQET010000227.1 GCA_021201515.1 Clostridiales bacterium
CCATGAAGGACATTTATCCGCCCGAGGATGACGACTAAGGAGGGGGCAATATGCTCAAATACGACCTCAGCGGAACCCCTTATCTGGACCGGCCGCCCGAAAAGAACAGCCAGTACATCAACCTGATCCGGAAGGCGGAACGCATCAACCGGGAAAGGGGAGGAGCGGTCTCCAAAGAGGAAGGCGAGACCTATTTGGAGGCGGCCAGGGTTTGCCAGGAGATTCGGGACGAAAACCTCTCCCAGCGTGCCGTTTATACGAAATGGGAAATGCGCCGGCTGGAGTGCGAGGAGCGCGCCGAAGAGATCGCCGACATCATTGCGCCGGTTCCTCCGGTTCCTCCTGCTCCGTCGGCGGAGCCAATGCCGGCACCGGAGGAAGCGGCTCCGCCGGCCCAGAAGGAGCCGGTGAAGGCAACCTCAAAGCCGCGGAAAGCCTCAGCCCCCGTCAAAGCCGCGGAGATGACGCAAACCGCCTCCGGATTCACCACCAAAAACGCAGTCAAAGATGTTTCCGCTGAGACCATCGAGAAGTGGTACAAGCCGCAGCCCAACCACGGGTTTGACGATGTGGTGGGGATGGATGCGCTGAAAGAGCGTCTGATCAATGAGGCGGCCAGCATTGGCTGGACCCGGACGGACGCCGTGCTTCAAATCGCTCCGCTGCAAAGCTATCTGCTTTACGGCCCTCCCGGCACAGGAAAGACCTTCATCATCGAGGCATTTGCCAGGGAACTGATGGAGAAGCACGGCTTCAAATTTATCCAGCTCAACGGCGGCGACATCCACGCCAGTCTGGTGGGTGTGGCGGAAAAAACGGTCAACATCGCCTTCCAGGAGGCCATCGACAACGCCCCGTGCATCTTCTTTATCGACGAAATCGAGGGCGTCTGCGTTGGGCGAACCCAAAAAGCGGAGGGCCATGAGAAGCGGCTGACCGTGGCGTTTTTGGAAGGCTACGGCAGGCTCAGCGCATCCGGCAAGCGGGTGGTTTTTATGGGAGCCACCAACCATCCCGGCCAGATCGACGTGGCGTGGATGGATCGTATGAAAGCAAAAATTCGCATCCCCCTTCCCGATGAGGATTCCAAAGAGGCGTATTTTGCCCGCAAGTGTGCCTCGCTGACGCTGGAAGACGGCTTTACCTTCCGAGACATGGCGGAGGCCACGGACAACTACAGCTATCGGGACCTGGACAGCCTGTGGTCTACCATTACCGCCCAGATGAAGCAACAGGCGATTGAAACCTGCCGCGTTTACGCCGCTGATGGGACAGTGGATCAGGAGCAGACTGACATCGCCGCCAGCGAGGCGCTGACAACCGGGAAGGTTCGCCTGTCCCGGGCGCTGTTCCATGACACGCAAAAAGAACTTTCCCCCTCTGACAAGACGGAGATTCGCCAGGAGCTTGAGGAATTTGAGCGCAGCGTCCGCGCCGGCGGTGGGGTGCAGTAAGTTAGGCAGTAAGTTAGGGGGGCATAATCATGTCGGCGGAAACTGCTAAGGATTGGGCCGCGCAAATGGAGCGCAGGTCGGACGCCTTCGAGCAATGTCTTGAAACCCACTGGACGGACGACTCCTGTGGCTGGGGTGCGTTATTGCAAAACCTCTGGTGGGCAGAAGAAGCAACCACCCGCCCCTCCGGCCTGCTGCTGACCGGCACGGAGGGCTGCGGCCGACACACGGCTGCGGCCCACATGGTTCGGTTCCTCCGGGAGCAGGAGTTTGGCAGCGTATGGCTCTCCGGCGATGATCTGCTGGCAGAGGGCGCCGTCTCTGAGGCCAAAGAGAAGCTGGATGCGCTGTTGGATGACTTTTGGGAGCAGGAGAGGGGCCTCTGCCTGGTGGTCGAGCAGCTGGAGGGCCAACCCGGCCGGAAAGAGCTGCTGTCCTATCTGGGGAAGCTCCTGTGGGACTACTGGCTTGCGCGGGAGGACGGAGCGGATTCCCGCCTGTTTCTCATCCTCATTGATAGCGGACGGGGCATCCCAAGCCTGCTCCGGGAACGGCTTCAGCGGTGCCGGATGACGCTGCCCGACTTGGAACACCGCAGGCACTTTTTGAATAGCCGCGAAGATTTGAAAAGTTATGTCCAAATGGACGACTGTGCGGCGTGCACCGAAGGGTTCACCTATGCGCAGCTGACAGATCTGGTACGGGATCTGCGGATGCTGATCGATGCGACAGATGTGCCGGTCAGCCGGGCACAGCTGGAACAGCTGGTCGAGGAACAGCGGGAGGAGACGCCCGCCACTCAGTCGGTTCGTCGCAGGGCTGCCCTGGAGGAACGGCTGATGCATTTGGCGGATGAGCTGCCGGCGCTGCTGAAAAATGCCTCCTTTGGCGGCGGAGCGCCGGTTGAGGCGCACCAGACACAGGCTGAGAGACTGTCCCCGCAGACCGGGGCGCCGTCTCCGGACTATGACAGGATGACAGAGGAGGGCAGGAGGGCTTCCGTGGAGACGCAGCCCGTGAATGAATTGATTGCCGACCTTTTTGGAAGCGCGGAAGAGGCCAGTCTTCTGGTGGCGGAAGTACAGCATGCACGGCAGGCCAGAGTAAGCGCCGCGCCAGATGCTGCGGAAACGGAATCCACACCCGTCCCTGAGACAGAAAAAATGGAGGTCAGCGTCGAACAGTATTAGAACCTGTGAAAAACAGCTCAAAAAAAGAGAACGGTTCCTGCCCCAGTATACGCTGGAGCAGGAACCGTTCTCATCTTTGTGTATCGGGCGCACAGGAAAGACACATCTCCCTCGCCCCAGCTCGTCCAAAATACTCCTCTGCCGTCCGCCCAGCAACAGGGACTGATTGTACTCCGTGTACTTCCGGCACCCGTTGTCCCGGATGAACTGCATGGAGTAGTAGTTCATGGTCAGCTCGGTGAGGAAAATCACCATCTCCTGGCTCTCGCCGAACACGGTCTCCAGGAAGGTGAAGGCTGCGTCCAGCTTCGCGGAGGTGTCCAGAATCATGGTACGCCTCTGCTCCACCGCCTGGGCAAATTCCTGCCGAACCGCATCAGCGGCCGCCCTGCCGTCCTGAATCCCCTGGGTCAGGACGTTCCGGTGATAGCGGTGCAGCGTGTCCAGCACCCGGCGTTTGCGGCGCTCACCGGCCTTTTCCAGGGTGCCTGCCCGGAGGGCAGCGTCCAGAGCAGCCTGTTTTGCGACGATTGTGTCTGTAAAGCATTCTTCCATGTCAGACCCGCCAGACAAACTGGCAATCAGCCCTTTCAGCGCGCCGTGGAGTTCAGTGACATAGGCATCCTCCTCGTTGGCCTTTCCACAGGCTGTGAATAGTGCGCTCAGCAGCAGGGAGAGGGCAGACAACCGCTCGTCAAAGGGAGCCTCCCGCAGACGGCGCACGGTTCTGTCCCCGATGCGTCCGGCCAGAATGTCCTCCACATTGTAGTCGGTCTGATACTTCCGGTACAGCTCCAGATAGTTGGCGAAGTCCTTGGCCACGGCGGGCAGTTGGAGGAACTGCCCC
>JAJQET010000298.1 GCA_021201515.1 Clostridiales bacterium
GGCCAGACTGAGGGGTTTCTTTGGTATGCTTGACCTAAAACTTGATTTCCGTGGCCAGCCATCCCCTTTCTTGACAAACGGAAATCGCCATGCTACCATAAGGGCAGCCTTTGAAAACCGGACTGCCGGAGGAGTGAAGTAAAATGGGGAAACGAAACTGGATTTTGATGGCCACGATCCTCGTGCTCCTCACCCTTGTTTCCACACTGAACAAGGAGGGGGCGGTGACGCTGACCTATGGGGAGGAGGCGCTGACGGTCAACGGGGCGGATGGCTACAGCTTTCAGGTGGCCTATGACGAGATCGCCTCCGTTGCCCTGGAGGAGCTGCCCGACCTGGGCGCTGCCGTGGAGGGCGGCTCGGACGCCTCTTTCCGCTACGGCGTGTGGGAGAACGACACCTGGGGAGAGTATACCCTCTGCCTCACCACCACGGTGGACACCTGCATTGTCCTGACCCTCCGGGACGGCGGCGTCTATGTGTTCAACTATGGGGACGAGGAAGGCACCCAGGCCGCGTATGAGGACCTGCCCGGCGTCCTTGCGGAGTACGGCAACGACTGGGTAGAGGTGGGGTGACGGCCTGGGGGTCTTTGATAAACTGGAAGTTGTCAATATCACAGTTGCTTGATTTCATTGACAATCATAGTCACAGTTTTTTTATTGGTATCAATTTTAATGGTGTTGAGTTCTTGATATAGCGGTATCCTTGCAACACTTCTTTCAATAACATCCGCAGTGCGAATACCTCTTTCAACGTCATTTGATAATCTGCCCCGCAGGCTCTCTTCGTTTGCGACAAGAGAAATACAGTTCACGGCACAGTTCTTTGTATCCAGCTTTTCAATAATAGAATTGATAATCCTTTGTTCATGCATAACCCAGCAAAAAATAATATTTTCATATGCAGAACATTTCAGAAAACTGTTTAACAAATAGCAGATATTATCAATCACCATAGCTTTGGTTTCATCGGTTACCTGGAAGGGATTTGCGTCCCAGCACCAATCTCCGTCAAGAAATACGCTATTCTGTAAATCTTGTTTAAGCTGTTGGCATACGGTTGTTTTTCCAACCCCCATAGTGCCACCAATCATGTATAAAGTTTTCATCATTCACACCTGCAAATTCCAATTTATTGCGCTGCCTCCGTTTTTATTCTATCTTTTTTCTAATGATTTGTCTATCATGTTTCCGTAAAAAGTAAACCGCCCGCCTGCGGTCGCAGGCGGGCGGCGGTATTTCCCGGGTGTAATGCGTTGCAGCTTACAGCAGCTTGTCCAGATTGGCACGGATGGCCTTCAGGAAGTCCACGCTGTTGGTCTTGACGGCGGGGGCGTCGCCCTCCCACAGGCCCACCAGGTCGCCGGTCATGACGCCGGACTCGATGGTGGCGATGGTGGCCTGCTCCAGTTTGTCCGCGAAGGCGGACAGCTCCGCTAGGCCGTCCAGCTCGCCCCGCTTCCGCAGTGCGCCGGTCCAGGCGAACAGGGTGGCCACGGGGTTGGTGGAGGTCTCCTCCCCCTTGAGGTACTTGTAGTAGTGGCGGGTGACGGTGCCGTGGGCGGCCTCATACTCATAGTTGCCGTCAGGGCTGACCAGCACAGAGGTCATCATGGCCAGGCTGCCGAAGGCGGTGGACACCATGTCGCTCATCACGTCGCCGTCATAGTTCTTGCAGGCCCAGATGAAGCCCCCCTGAGAGCGGATGACACGGGCCACCGCGTCGTCAATCAGGGTGTAGAAGTAGGTAATGCCCAGCGCCTCGAATTTGGCCTTGTATTCCGCCTCGTAAATCTCCGCGAAGATGTCCTTAAAGGTATGGTCGTACTTCTTGGAGATGGTGTCCTTGGTGGAGAACCACAGGTCCTGTTTCGTGTCAATGGCGTACTGGAAGCAGGAGCGGGCGAAGGATTTGATGGAGTCATCCTTATTGTACAGAGCCTGCACCACGCCGGGGCACTCAAAGTCGTAAACCGTCTGATTCATCTGCACAGCGCCGTCGTCGGAGAGGAAGCTGAGCATGGCCTTGCCGGTGCAGGGGATGCGGAACTCGGTGTCCCGGTACACATCGCCGTAGGCGTGACGGGCGATGGTGATGGGCTGCTTCCAGTTCTTCACCACCGGGTTGATGCCCTTCACCATGATGGGGGCACGGAACACGGTGCCGTCCAGAATGGCGCGGATGGTGCCGTTGGGGCTCTTCCACATCTGGGAGAGGTTGTACTCCTCCACCCGCTGGGCGTTGGGGGTGATGGTGGCGCACTTGACGGCCACGCCGTACTGCTTGGTGGCGTTGGCGGCGTCGATGGTGATTTGGTCCTTAGTCTGCTCCCGCATGGGCAGACCCAGGTCATAATACTCCGTTTTCAGGTCAACGTAGGGCAGCAGCAGCTCGTCCTTGATCTGCTGCCACAGGATACGGGTCATTTCGTCGCCGTCCATCTCCACCAGGGGAGTTTTCATAGGAATCTTTGCCATGATGTATACCTCATTTCTGCGCATTGCATACAGCCTTTTGCAAGGGAAAACGAAAATCGTTTCGCATTTCCACAGTTTACGTCCTCTATTATAACCGAATGAAAGTGAGATTGCAATATCAAAAGGAACAAGATGCAAACCGGCGGCGGCCTTTCTTTTGCATGATTATACGGAGGGGCGGCCCGGACAAACCAAAACCGGGCCTTCCAGGTCATCCTGGGTCAGCCCGGTGATGCGTCAGAAGGGGGAGGAGTCAGCTGTCCTGCCCGCTGAGGGAATAGGCCACGCTGATGGCGTGGTCGGAGCAGCGCTCCAAATCCGTCACCATGTCGGAGTAGACCACGCCGCCCATGGGGTCGCACTCCGCCTCCATCATGCGGTCAACGTGATTGGAGATGCAGATGTCCTGGCTCTCGTTGACGATATGCTCCAGGGCATCGGCTTGGGGCAGGTCGTCAAAGCGGTCGTCCCGGAACAGCTGGAGGCTGTACTCCACACTGGCCAGGGTGGCGTTGGCAATCATGTGGAGGTCGTCCATGGCCTCTTTCGTCAGCGTCCCCTTCCGCTGGTTCAGCTTCTGCCGGTACTCGGTAATGTTCACCGCATGGTCGCTGATGCGCTCGATGTCGGACACGTCCAGCAGCAGCCGGCCCAGCCGGTTCAGATCTCTGGGGGGCAGGTGGTGATACCGCAGGTCGATCAGGGCCTGGGTGATGTTGTGGTCCAGGTAGTCCACCGTGTCCTCCCGGTCCAGCACCTTCTGAATCTTTGCGTCGTCATCGTCGAAGAAGTAGTCAATGGCGGTGCGGAGGTTTTTCAGGGCGAACTCACCCATGCGGTAAATCTCCAGCTTGGCCTGGTTCAGGGACACGGCGGCGGGCAGGCTGTCCAGAGAGTTTAAGTACACCAGCCGCTGGTCCTTGGCCTTTTGCGTCTCCTCCTCTTTGAGGGGGATGATCCGTTCCGCCACCCGGACGATGGCGTTGGTCAGCGGCAGCTCGATGATCACG
>JAJQET010000333.1 GCA_021201515.1 Clostridiales bacterium
TGATAGGCGCGTGGTTCGCTTCAATCACGATCCAGTCCTCTTGTCCATATTGCACTTCCTTCTTCACCTTGTAGTTGGGGGTGCCTCTCTTGTGCTGGATCAGCGTTCCCAGGTAAAGCTCATTAGTCAACACCCGTCTGATGGAGACGGCGTTCCACGTTGCCCGTTCATTTACCCGAAAACCACACGCATAGTTCTGTCCCTGGGAGCGCTTGTACTCCATCGGGCTGGGGATACCCATGCCGTTTAACTTCGTAGCAATCCGGGAATTGCTCATGCCCTGGAGCCGGAGCCGGAAAATCAGCTCCACCACTCTGGCGGCGTTCTCATCGACCAGCAACCGATTCTTGTTCTCCGGGTCTTTCCGATAGCCATAGGTGGCAAAGGCACCGATGAAATCGCCCATCTTGCGCTTGATGTCAAGCTGACTGCGGATTTTCATAGAGATGTCCTTGCAATAAGCGTCGTTGATCAGGTTTTTGAACGGGATAATCAGGGAATCGGACTGGCTCTTGTCCCCGTTGCTGTCATAGTTATCGGTAATCGCTATAAACCGAACGCCCATAAAGGGGAATCTCTTTTCCAGATACCGTCCGGAGTCGATGTAATTTCGTGCGAACCGGGAAAGGTCTTTGCAGATTACGCAGTTGATACGCTTGGCCTTGATGTCAGTCAGCATCTGCTGAAAGTCCGGGCGGTCAAAGTTGACCCCGGAATAGCCATCATCAACGTACTCCTTCACAATGACCATATCGTCACGGTCTCGCACGAAAGCTCTGATTATCTCCTTCTGGCTGCCGATGGAATCACTTTCTGCTTTGTCGCCGTCGTCACGGGACAGACGGGTATAGGCAGCTACGTTCCACATTTTATCTGCCACAGAAAATCCTCCTCCTTTCACCAGATAGGATACATTTGACTTCACTAAAAAGCGAGGATGTCACCGGGGCGGCGGCATCCTTGACAAATCAACAGCTCCTTACATACGCAAGGAGCCGATCCTCCAGGGTGTCCTTCACGTCGGAAAAGGACACCTTCACTACAACACCGTCGTCCAGATAGCAGTACGGGTTTTTGATGTCCCTGGCATACTGCCGGACACGCTGCTCCTTGGGCAGTTTCTCATTCACATGGACGGTCTTCCGTTCCACCAGCGTCTGCGGGTCTACTGTCAGTATGTCCACACCCCGCATCTGCTCCAACTGTGCCTGCGTCATTTTCTGTAGCGCCTCCTACCGCTCTGTCACTTCTTTTCTTCGGGGCGTCACTGCCCAGCGCCATCTCCACCTGAATACATCGGCTGATCTCCGCCATATGCTTGTCCGACAGGTGCGCCATATAGCGGATAATGTCCGATTTGTTGATGGTGTCCGGCTGTTCGGCCAAAACCTGTGAGGGGTACGGGATACCCCTCACAGTTTTCAGCATATAGTGTGTCGGCTGGTTGGGCTTCTTTTTCACCTTCGAGGTCAGCTTCACCACGCAGAGCGTGGGGCTGTGCCGGTTCCCCGTGTCGTTCTGCATGACCACAACAGGGCGGATGCCGCCCTGTATGGAGCCATGCCATTCGCCGCAGTCTGCGAGATACACGTCGCCACGGCGATATTTCCAATCCTTCCTCATGGTCGTCCTCCCATTAGAACTTCAGAGGCAGCGCATATTTCTTGCTGCTCCCGTTGTAAACACGGTAGACCTGATACATATATTTCTTATCCGCTCCCATATTGTTGCCCATAGCCTGTCCTTCCCGGTAGATCATCAGCGGGTCGATGCGCCGGAGATGATTCACTAGCCGCCGGGGATTGTACTCCTCGTGATAAAGCTGGACGAAACGGATGACGCCCTGCACGATTTCGGCCCGCAGGGAATGCGGGTCTCCATCCCATGCTTCCAGAACCAGGAGAAGTGCCTCCTTGTAGATAGCGACACCAACCTGCTCAAATTCGGAGCGGGCAGTTCCGATACAGGCGATTCTGTTCCTGCCTCTGGACTGTGCGTAGTCCAGATGGAGGCCGATCTCCTCGGTTGCATTCAGGAAAGCGAGAGCCTTCTCATCCCCGCTGATAATCTCAGCACGAATTTTCTCGCTGGGGGTCAGCCGGGCGGATGTGCCAGTCTGCTGTGCGAATAGGGCAGCTTCTTCTGCCTCTGTCATCCCGTAGAAGACTTTGCACATGATAAAGAGGTCTTTCCCTCCGTTCAGGCACTTCCGGGCGGCGATGGTGTGCTGGCTGTCAAACACAAAATAATGACCTTCCCGGAAGCTCACCTTCGGTTCATTGGCGATACGCTCGTCGAACGTAGCGGCGATTTTGTCAGCCCGCCGGGGCTTAAAGGGGCGCTGATACGAGTTTCTGGGAACCTCCAGGAGCTTGCTGTTAATTGGCATTTTCCGATAAGTAAATTTGTCGTAACCTACGGTACTCATTCTGATAGCCCTCCTCTGACGTTTTTCAAATACTCTATGGTTGTTGCAATCAGTTTTTGTATTCCGGTGCGGCATTCCTCCTTTGTGATGAGCGACGGGTTTTGTTCCATACACAAATCCCATCTGTCGATCAGCGTTTCCGCTGCGTCTTCCAGTTCATACAAAACATCCTCCACCGTCATAACAGCAGTGGACGTTGCCATTTCATCCCCGATGCTTCTCATAAAAGCTATATCCCGTGACCGGTTCCTTTTCGAGGGTAATTCAACCGGGTCAATATCGGTATCACAGCCAGATATATCACCATCTGATTCATCGGGTGATTCCTCCAGCACTTTCGCGGACGGCTTTTCCCTCGGTTTTCGGAGCTGCTCAGCCATTTCACGGCGTACAGCAGGCGGCGCTTTTGCCACAGCGGATACAGCGGCTTCGGTGGGCTTGATTCTTCCAGTCAATATTTCCTGCTTAATGCCGGGAACAGCTTCTTCGGCGGCGTTTACGCCTCTTGCGTATTGTCCGGCACGTTTTACATAGCTATCGCTGGTATGCGTTTCCGCCGCTATCTGTTTTCTGGTTTTATTGCTCTTATCTGAGTCAGGCTGTGACTCTGGTAAGAGGTCAAATTGACCTCTTACCACACTCTCATCAGAGTGCTGGTTCCCACGAAATCCATCCGCAGCTCCATGTGCCTTTTTCTCTGCTTCATACCGCTCACCAATCAGATATTTCTTCTGCTGGGGGGTCAGGTTCCTGCGCCCCAACTGGTTTTTGCAAATCCAGGCAATAGCGGCATAGCGGTCAGAAAATTCTTTTTCGTAGACAGAGTACGGAATCTCCGGGTGTTTCTGGATGATTTTGTAGCGGTTATGGCCGTCGATAATCAGGTTATTCCAGATCACCAGCGGATTTAACACCACACCCTCGGAAATGATGTTCTCCTCAAGTTGCTGAAACTCCTCCTCTGTCAGCGGCGGGATTTTATCGACAAACTCAGGGTCAATCTGAAACATCTCTACATCACCTCCACTTTGTATATGATTCATCGCAC
>JAJQET010000286.1 GCA_021201515.1 Clostridiales bacterium
GGGCACCACCATGGCGATCAGCAGCCAGAGCACCAGGACCAACCCGGCCAGCACCGCCGCCACCGACAGCGCCCGATTCTTCAGCCACCGCTCCTCCAGCACCCGGGTGGGGATGTCCAGCAGCCAGGCCAGGGCGACGCCCACCAGGAAGGGGAACAGGACGTCCAGCACCACCTTGCCCAGCCGGACAACCCAGGACAAATGCTCCAGCACCTCGTAAAAGGTCACCCCGACGATGACCACCAGCAGCCAGGGCGCCACCTGCTCCAGCAGCTTTTTCATCCGTTTCAAGGAAATCGCCCCCTATCCGACAAACTATTTCCATTATAACACATATGGAACTAAAATGATGACCGAATTGTAAACCATTTCACAGGCTGTATCATGGCTTCCGCGGGATTGTTTTTCGGAAAAACAGTGTTTCCCCATTGCAAGGACGGCAAAAATCCGCTAAAATAGAGGGGTATATTTGACTGTTCCAGGAGGAATCATGATGAATGTGACAGGTAAAAGCTTTCTCAAGCTGCTGGATTTCACCCCGGAGGAGATTCAGGGCTTTCTGACCCTGGCCGCTGAGCTGAAGGCCCGGAAGAAGGCCGGCGTGCCCCACCGCATCCACGAGGGGAAGAATATCGCGCTGATTTTTGAAAAGACGTCCACCCGCACCCGCTGCGCCTTTGAGGTGGCCGCCCGGGACCTGGGGATGGGGGTCACGTATCTGGACCCCTCCGGCTCCCAGATCGGGAAAAAGGAATCCATCGCCGACACCGCCCGGGTGCTGGGCCGGATGTTTGACGGCATCGAGTACCGGGGCTTTGGACAGGAAGTGGTGGAGGAGCTGGCCCGTTACGCAGGCGTCCCTGTCTGGAACGGCCTGACCAACGAGTTCCACCCCACCCAGATTCTGGCGGACTTCCTGACGATTCAGGAGCACTTCGGCCACCTGAAGGGCATCCACCTGGTCTATCTGGGGGACGCCCGGTACAATATGGGCAACTCTCTGATGGTGGGCTGCGCCAAGATGGGGATGCACTTTACCGCCTGCGCTCCGGAGGCCTACTTCCCCGACCCCGCCCTGATCGAGACCTGCCGGGCCGTCGCCGCAGAGACCGGGGCTACCCTGGACTTTTCCACCGACCCCATGGCCGCCACAAAAGGGGCGGACGTGCTGTACACCGACGTCTGGGTCTCCATGGGGGAGCCGGTGGAGGTGTGGGAGCAGCGCATCCACGACCTGGCCCCCTATCAGGTGAACCGGGCCATCATGGAGAACGCCGGGGCACAGGCACGGTTCATGCACTGCCTCCCCGCCTTCCACGGCCACAAGACCACCATCGGCAAAGAGATGGGTCTGCGCTTTGAGCGGGATGCCATGGAGGTCAGCGACGAGGTGTTTGAAGGCCCCCAGTCCATCGTCTTTGACGAGGCGGAGAACCGGATGCACACCATCAAGGCGGTCATGGCGGCCACGCTGTAACCCTGCCCGACAGAAAAACCGCCCGCTTCCCACCCTACAGGTCAGGAAGCGGGTGGCTTTATTGACTTTTTACGCCAGCGCCGCGTCGATCAGTTCAGTGAAGCTGTCCTTGGGGCGAACGCCCACCAGCTTGCCCACCTCTTCGCCGTTTTCAAACAGCATGACGGTGGGAATGCTCATAATGCCGTAGCGGGTGGCGAGATCCATCTCCTCATCAATGTCCACCTTGCCCACGGTGACCCTGCCATCGTAGTCCTCCGCCAGCTCCTCAATCACCGGGGCCAGCATCCGGCAGGGGCCGCACCAGGTGGCCCAGAAGTCCACCAGCACAAGGCCCTTTTGGGCCAGGGCCGCGTCAAAGGTTTCTTGAGTGAAGTGAATTAAATTTGCCATTTCTGTTTCCTACCTTTCTGTATTTAACGCCTCTGCGTCCTCTGCGGCGGTCAGAGCGGCCACCTGCCCCTCTCCCACCGCCTTGGCGATCTGGAAGGGCTTGCCGGTGCAGTCCCCGGCGGCGTAGACCCGGGGCAGATTGGTGCGGCCGCTGCGGTCAACGGTGATATAGCCATCCGTGAAGGCCAGCCCCGGCAGCAGGTCGCCGGGGGCCACGGCGCTGCGCAGCAGGAACACCCCTTCACAGGGGAGCCGCGCGCCGTCGGCCAGCACCGCCTCCACCCGCCCTGTCCCTTCGATTTCCAGCCGCCCGGCCCGGACAAAGGGGATGTGCTCCGGCAGGCTCTCCGGCCGGCTGGCGGCCACATAGGTCACCTGGCAGCCGATGGAGGACAGCCAGGCCGCCTCCTGGGGAGCGTCCGGGCTTCTGCCGATGACCACCACGCTGCGCCGCCGGTACAGCATCCCGTCGCAGATGGCGCAGTAGCTGACGCCGCGGCCCAGCAGCCGCTCCTCGCCGGGGATATGCTGCACCGGGGTGACGCCGGAGGTGACGATCAGGGCCTGTCCCTCCACCACGTCCTGGCCCACGGTCAGGCACCAGCTTTTGCCCATGTCCAGGGCGGACAGCACCTTACCGGTGAGGAACTCCGTCCCCATGGCCTCCGCGTGGTGTTGCAGCCTGTCCAGCAGCTCCGCCCCGGTGACGCCGGGGAGGCCGGGATAATTGTCAATGCGCTCCGCCTTCGCCAGAGGGCTGGCCGATGGCGGGTTGGACACCACCAGCACCCTCAGGTTCCGGGAGCGCCCCGCAATGGCGGCGGCCAGCCCCGCCGGGCCGCTGCCGATGATGAGTAAATCGTACAGAGGAATCCCTCCTGTCTTTTTGTCTCTGGACACATTATAATACAGCGCGGGAAAAGCTGCAAGTGGTTTCTGTGGCCGGACAGAGAAATCAAGTTTTAGGGAACCTCTGAATCAATGGACGAGAGTGGATTGCGTGGAAATTTATTCAGAGGCATCTTCCTCTTCATGACTTACCTCCGCTAAGATTGCCTTCGCCTTTTTCAGTACGTTGGCGGAATAGTGGTCGCCGTCCTCGATTCTGGCCTGAATCGCGTCCACGCAAATCTGCGCCAGCAGCCGCCGCTCAACGCCCATTTTGTCAAGCTCCTCCGGGCAGTATTGCAGCATCCGGAGCGCCGCGTCCGGATAGGAGTAGATGTCCTCCGAATCCAGGGCCAGGAGAAAGGCCCGCCGGTACAGGGCGTTGGACTGCGCCAGATCCGGCTCCGATGTGTCGAACCGGTACAAATCCCCCAGCTTGTAGGTCGCCGCAATGTCTCCGCTCATGGCGGCCTGGGCCCAGCACTTCTTCGCCATATCCCTGTCCACAGGGACGCTGCGCCCATAGTAGTAGCAGTAGCCCAGGTTGCTGAGGGCAATCACGTTGCCCAGTTCCGCCGCCTTCCAGTACAGGCGAACCGCCGTCTCGTAGTCGCCCTGCTGCTAGGCGGCCGCCCCGGCGTCCAGATACGCCATGCCCTGTTCCTCCTGTCCGGCCTCCGGGTATGCCGGGTTTGGGTCCTTCTTCTC
>JAJQET010000313.1 GCA_021201515.1 Clostridiales bacterium
AGTGAACCCCTCCGCGCAAATCACCGTGCTGGAGGGGCTGGACCGGGTGGGGAAAAAGATTCTGTCCACAGGGAACGGCCGCTGCAACCTGACCAATGCGGACATCACCCCCTCCCACTACCACAGCAGCCAGCCGGAGGCCCTGGCCCCCCCTGATTGCCGCCATGCCCACGGAGCGGACCTTGTCCTTCTTCTTGTCCCTGGGGCTTTTCTGTGCGGAGGAGGACCAGGGGCGCATCTATCCCTATGCCCGGCAGGCGTCCATGGTGGTGGACGTGCTGCTGCTGGCCCTGGAGCGGTGTGGCGTCAACCTGGTCTGCGGCAGCAGGGTCAGCGCCATCCTGCGGGACGGCACCGGTTTTCAGGTGAAAACAGAGGCCGGAAGGGTCTACCGGGGGGACCGGGTGATTTTGACCGCAGGAGGCCGGGCCGCCCCCAAACAGGGGACGGACGGCTCCGGCTACGGCCTTGCCCGACGGCTGGGCCACCGCTACGCCCCCCTGTTCCCCTGCCTGGTGCCCCTGACCTGTGACGCACCCCACTGGGCGGGGCTGAAAGGCATCCGCGCCCCGGGCCGGGTGACCCTGCTCCACGACGGGCAGATGGTGGCAGCGGAGACGGGGGAGCTGCAATTTACGGAGCAGGGGCTTTCCGGCATCCCGGTATTCCAGCTGTCCTGTCACCTGGGGCCCAACCCCAGGGGATACCTGCTCTCGCTGGATCTGCTGCCGGACTGGACGGAGGCGGAACTGGTGCAACTGCTGGGGCAGCTGTCCACGCAGTGGCCGGAAACGCCGCTGGAGCGCTTCCTGCCGGGGCTGATTCACAAGCGGCTGCTCTTCGCCGTGATAAACACGGTGGACGTCGGCCCCCTCTCCCGTCCGGCGGGGAGCCTGTCCCGAAGGGAACGGGAGACCCTGGCCCACGGCATGAAGGCGTGGCCTGTCCCCGTCACCGGGACGGCGGGCTGGGCCCAGGCCCAGGTCACCGGCGGGGGCGTCCTGCTCAGCGAGGTGGACGAAGGCTTTGCCTCCAAACGCTGCCCCGGTCTGTACCTGGCCGGGGAAGTGCTGGACGCCGTGGGGGACTGCGGCGGGTATAACCTCCACTGGGCCTGGTGCTCCGGCATGACGGCAGGGAAAAGCGCGGCGGAGGGGTGACGCGCGGCGGATGCTTCACCAAAGAAATGACTTGCCAAAAGGGGCGGAGTCGGAGTATACTAAGGGAACCGGGACACGCCCCGCCGGTGACCGGGCCGGGGCGTCCCGCCGCATTGGGGAGGGAAACCGGCATGGATGCCAGAGAGGTTTTGGAACAGGTTCAGCAGGGAACCATGAGCGTGGCGGAGGCGGAGCGTTTCTTCCGCCGGGAGCCTATCGCGGAGGTCAGTGATTACGCCAGGCTGGACACCCACCGGAAGCTGCGCTCCGGCTTTGCCGAGGTGGTCTATTGCAGCGGCAAGACGGTGGAGCAGCTCTCGGCCATCTTCGCCCGGCTGTACGAGGCGGAGGGAGAGGCCTTCGGCACCCGTGCCAGCCCGGAGCAGTATGAGGCGCTGGCCCGCCGCTATCCCCAGGCGGAGTATGACCCACTCTCCCGGATTTTGAAAATCCGGGGGCCGGAGAAAGCCCGCACCGGCTGTATCGCCGTCTGCACCGCCGGGACGGCGGACATCGCCGTGGCGGAGGAAGCCGCCCAGACGGCGGAATACTTCGGATCCCATGTGGAGCGGATCTATGATGTGGGGGTCAGCGGGCTGCACCGGCTGCTGTCCCGGCTGGACGCCATCCAGCAGGCCAACTGCGTCATCGCTGTGGCGGGCATGGAAGGGGCCCTGGCCAGCGTGCTGGGGGGGCTGGTGGACAAGCCGGTGATCGCGGTGCCCACCTCCGTGGGCTACGGGGCCAACCTGGGGGGCATCTCTGCCCTGCTGACCATGATCAACTCCTGCGCCAACGGCATCGCTGTGGTCAACATCGACAACGGCTACGGCGCAGGCTACATTGCAACACAAATCAACCGGATTGCAACACAAAGCGAGGGAACAACCACATGAAACTGTACTTGGAATGTGCATCGGGCATCAGCGGCGATATGACGGTGGCCGCCCTGCTGGACCTGGGGGCGGACGAAGGGGCGCTGCGGCAGGCCCTGGCCTGCCTTCCGGTGGACGGGTATCGGGTGGAGATCAGCCGGGTGTCCAAAGCCGGGCTGGACGCCTGCGACTTCGCCGTGCTGCTGGATGACGCACACGAAAATCACGACCACGATATGGAATACCTCCACGGCCACAGCCATGAGCATGAACACGACCACGAGCATGATCACGAGCATGAACACAACCATGAGCATGACCATGAACATTCCCACCACCACGACCAGAACCATCCCCACGCCCATACCCATCGGAGCCTGCCGGATATCCTGCAAATCATCGAAGCGGGGGCGCTGACCCCCGGCGCAAAGGCCCTGGCGGAGCGCATCTTCACCATTCTGGCCCAGGCGGAGGCTCAGGCCCACGGGGTAGCGCTGGAACAGGTGCATTTCCACGAGGTAGGGGCGGTGGACTCCATTGTGGACATCGTGGCCGCCGCCGTCTGCCTGGACAACCTGGGTATTACCGAGGCGGTGGTGCCGGTGCTGAATGAGGGCAGAGGCTTTGTCCGCTGCCAGCACGGGCTGCTGCCTGTGCCGGTCCCCGCCACCCTGAACATCGCCGCCGGGCAGGGGCTGAACCTTCATATCCTCCCGGTGGAGGGGGAGCTGGTCACCCCCACCGGCGCGGCCATTGCGGCAGCGGTGAAAACGGAGGACGCCCTGCCGGAGCGCTTCCGGGTGGTGAAAACCGGTTACGGCGCCGGGAAGCGGCGCTACAGCATCCCCAGCCTGCTGCGGGCCATGCTGATCGAGCCGGTGTAACCAATATGAATTTGCAGCGCACCCTATGCCGGTGGGATATGGTGCGTTGCAAAATTTTTGAGAGGAAACAGAGAAAAAAACGGCAACAGCGGGCATGCGAAAACGCACACCCGCTGTTGCCGTCAATCGTTCCGCTGCTGAAACAGCAGCCACAGCTCCAGCAGCAGCAGGGAGGGGTTCCCCGCCAGGGCCAGGGAGGCCCCCGGCGCCAGGGACAGCGCCAGCAGCGCCGTGGTCAGGCGGGAGACGACCCCCTCGGCCCGGACGCCCAGCCCCGCCAGCTCCAGCAGGGCAAGGAGGATGCGCCCGCCGTCCAGGGGCGGGACAGGCAGCAGATTGAACAGCCCCAAAATCAGGCTCGCCCCGGCAAAGAGCTGCGCCCACTCCTGCCGGGGGAAGGCGAAGGCCGCGGCAAAGGCGCACAGGAGGCTGACCGCCGGCCCCGCTCCGGCCACCGCAAGCCGCCGGAGGGGCCGATGCAGCTCCTCCAGCAGCAGCTCCGCCCCCCAAACGGTGATGCGCACAGCCCGCACCCGGACCCT
>JAJQET010000140.1 GCA_021201515.1 Clostridiales bacterium
CGGGATAGGAGAGGGGTTCTTAGGGGGGAGCGAGGCCCCGAAGCTCCCCCCTAAGTCGCCTTCTTTCCCCCATTTCTTGGCGAAACAAGAAATGGGGCCCGCCCGGAGGGCAAACGCTTTATTTCCTTCCAGTATCCTTATCTAAGGAACGAACGGCCGCCTGTCGGGCAAAACGTATTTCCTTTCTCTTTCCTTGCCTAAGGAGCACCTCTGCCGGGCACACGTTTCAAAACAAAGAAAGCATAACGAACAGCAGCCCCGCGTATACAACGCGGGGCTGCTGTCTGTTACTCCTCAGAGATATGCACATGGTTATTGATATGCTCCATACAGTAGCACCGATACCCGGCGCACTTGGAGCAGTACCGGAACTCCATATCCGGATAGTCCGTGTCCGTCTTGCCACAGACGCAGCACTTGTGGAGGTAGCCCTTGCTCTGCTGCATATCTTTGGCGGCCTTCTTCATGTTGATGGTATTGCTCCGGCTCCGCCGGGGGTTCCGGGTGCCGGGGGAGCGGTGGCTGGAGCGGTAGGCCGTCCGGGAGGCGGTGCCCCGGAGGGCGTCCATCAGGTCGTCCCCAAAGTAAATGAAGTAGTTGGCCAGGGCCAGCACCGGCAGCAGCGCCATGACGTACATCCCTGCGGCGATGTACTGAATCACCCCCACCAGCAGCATCACCCCGTCCAGATAGGCCAGCCACTTGATCTTCACCGGGATGATGAACATCAGCATCACCTGGGCGTCAGGGTACAGGGTGGCGAAGGACAGGAACAGGGACAGGTTGATATAATAGGCGGTGGTGACGCTGCCCGTGTACCCGAAGCCGTAGACGAAGCAGCTGATGAGCCCCACCAGAATGGCGGCCACCAGGCCGGTCAGGTAGAACAGGGTGAACCGGGCGGTGCCCCAGGTCCGCTCCAGGGAGGAGCCGATCCAATAGTAGAAATACAGGGAGATGGCCAGGAACAGGACGTTGGAGCTGTCCGGCACGAACAGGAAGGTCACCAGCCGCCAGACCTGCCCCCTGGCCAGATAGGCCGGCACAAAGGTCAGCATGGGGGAAAAGGTGTAGCTCGACAGCATATCCAGCACATAGACGATGACATTGCCAATGACGATATACAACATCAGGTTGGGAATCCCAAAGTTGGGGTGGTTATAGCAAAAGCGGCTGGCCGCCGTGGACAGTTTTTTCAAGGGGAACTCCTCCAAATCCAGTTTCATAGCTTTATTGTAGCCGGAAAATCCGGGAAAGTCTACATCATTTTGTGAACAACGGGCAGAATATTTTTCTCCGGGCGGGGCGGCGTCTGCCGGGGTTAGCAGTCCTGGCGGTCGGCTGTCATTTCCGCTCGTCAAAAAATGCTCACGGTTTGTTCACAAACAATTTTTATTTTCTCCTATTGACAATCGAGGCGGCGAGTGCTATATTTAGTTTAGCACTTGAGAGACAAGAGTGCTAAAACAGAGCGAGGTGAGCAGATGGAGCTGACAGAACGGCGGCGGCGTATTTTACGCGCCGTGGTGGAAAACTATATTGAAACCGCCGAACCGGTTGGGTCCAAGACCATTATGACCCTGGCCCATTTGGAATGTTCCTCCGCCACCGTCCGCAACGAGATGGCGGCGCTGGAGAAGATGGGCTACCTGGAGCAGCCCCACACCTCCGCCGGACGCATCCCCTCCCCCAAGGGCTACCGCATCTATGTCAATGAGCTGATGGAGGAGCACAAGCTCTCCCTCCAGGAGACGGAGCGCATCAACGCCGCCCTGAACCTGAAAATGCGGGAGCTGGATCAGGTGCTGGATCAGGCGGGGCGGCTGGTCAGCCAGTTCACCAACTATCCGGCCTTCTCCCTGTCCGCCGGGCGGAGCACGGTGGTCATCAACCGGTACGACCTGCTGATGGTGGATCAGAACTCCTTCATCTGCGTGGCCATGACCAACACCAACGTGGTGCGCAACAAGCTGTTCCACCTGCCCACAGAGTTGACCGAGCCTCAGCTCCAGCTGCTGAACGCCCTGCTGAACACCTCCTTCGTGGGCAAGACCCTGGAGGAATTCAGCGCCGACCTGATGGAAAAGGCCCGGAAGGCGGCAGGCAGCAGCTACGGCCTGATTTCCCTGGTGGTCAGCTTCGCCATGGACGTGCTGGAGGGCTGCCGCCAGTCCAGCGTACACACCGCCGGGGAGAATCACCTGCTGGCCCATCAGGAGTTCCAGGATATGGACAGGGCCCAGAAGCTGCTGGACTATATGAATGATGAGTCCCGGTTTAACGACCTCCCCATGCCCGGCAAGGAGGCCGGCTCCCAGACGAAGGTGCTGATCGGCCCGGAGAATGTGGCCGAGGAGCTGAAGGACACCAGCGTGGTCCTGGCCAGCTACGATATTGGCGAGGGCATGAAGGGGGTCATCGGCGTGGTGGGCCCCACCAGAATGGATTATGCCCAGGTGACGGCCAAGCTCAGCTATCTGGCCGACAACCTGTCCCGGCTGTTCACCGGGGAGGCGCAGCTGCCAGGCAGTCAACCGCAACAGGCGCTGAACCCGCCAGGTAGTGATCATGCCGAAACAGAAGAAAAAAAGAACTAACCCATTTTTCTCGCAAGCCAGGAGGAATCGTATGGAAGCCGAAACCAAAAAGACGGAAGCCGCAGAAGCGGAAGAGAATCCGAAGCAGGAGGCCGCCGAGCCTCAGCAGCCCGCCGAACAGGAGGCCGCCCCGCAGGAGCCGAAGGAAGCGCCGAAGCAGGAACCAAAGGAGGAGCCGAAGCAGGCGCAGCCTGCCGAGCCCACCCCGCTGGAGACGGCCCAGAAGGCGCTGGCCGCCAGGGAGAAGGAATACCTCTACCTCCGGGCGGAGTACGATAACTTCCGCCGCCGCAGCGCCAAAGAGAAGTCGGAAGCCTATTCCGGAGCCAAGGCGGACGCGGCGCTGAAATTCCTGCCCGTCTACGACAATCTGGAGCGGGCGCTGGCCCAGGGCTGTCAGGATGAAGCCTTTTTGAAGGGCATCGAAATGACCATGAACCAGCTGAAACAGGTGCTGGAAAGCCTGGACATCAAGCCCATCGACGCAGTGGGGCAGCCCTTCGACCCGAAGTATCACAACGCGGTCATGCACATCGAGGACGAGAAGCTGGGGGAGAACGTAGTCTCCCAGTGCTTCCAGACCGGATTTGTGATGGGCGACAAGGTCATCCGCTTCGCCATGGTACAGGTGGCAAACTAAACGTTCACAATCTGCGCTTTGCGCAGTGTGATATTCATTTCGTATAAAAACACATCTCACATATAATTAGGAGGAACACTGTTATGTCTAAAATCATCGGTATCGACCTTGGTACTACCAATTCCTGCGTGGCCGTCATGGAAGGCGGCGAGCCGGTCGTCATTGCAAACGCGGAAGGCAACCGCACCACCCCCTCCGTCGTGGCCTTCTCCAAGGACGGGG
>JAJQET010000293.1 GCA_021201515.1 Clostridiales bacterium
GAAGTAACTTTCAGGTGGTGAGACTGCCGCCGATGGCGGCTGGGTACGATTGCCGCCCGTTCCGCCCTGCCGATGGCGGGCGGAACGTGGCGTCAATTTTGTCGTCCTTTGGTCGTGGACATCTGACGGTACGGCTACGTTGTTTCCCTCAACCCAGGATGGAGTGCAGGTTAAGTTGATGGCATTACTTTTCTTGGGAACCTTTTGCCTTTCACCTGTTAAGTCGGAAAATAGGGGGGATTTCTGACGCCGCGGCTCAAAAAAAGTGGGCGCACCGCAGAAAAATTTCTACAGTGCGCCCACGGGAAAGTTTCCTTAAAATACGTACTCCCGCAGCCGCCGAATGGCCTCCTCCACCCGTGCGGTGGGCAGGGCCAGATTCATGCGGATGGCGTAGGGCCGATGGAAGGGGCGTCCGTCCTGCCAGCCCACGCCCACCTCGTAGCCGTCGTCCAGCAGCTCATCCAGGGTCTTGCCGTGGGCCTTGCACCAGCCCTCGCAGTCCAGGTACAGCATATAGGTGCCCTCCGGCCTGGCCAGGCTGACCCCCTCCACCTCATCGCTCAGGTAGCGGTACATCAGCTCCACATTGGTGGACAGCACCTGACACAGCTCGTCCACCCAGACCTCGCCCTCCGGCTTATACGCGCCAATCAGGGCGTGCATGGACAGCACGTTCATGGCGTTATAGTGGCACTTGCTGCTCTGGGCCAGCACCCGGTCCCGGAGGTATTTGTTGTAAATAATATGGTAGGAGCCGATCAGCCCCGCCAGGTTGAAGGTCTTGCTGGGGGCGTAGACGGCGATGGTGCGCTGCCGCGCGTCCTCGCTGACGCTCTGGGTGGGGGTGTGCCTGTGGCCGTCCAGAATCAGGTCGCTCCAAATCTCGTCGGACACCACAACCACGTCGTTGGCCCGGTAGACCTCCATGGCCTTTTGAATCTCCTCCGGCGTCCATACCCGGCCGCAGGGGTTGTGGGGGTTGCAGAACACCGCAAAGTGAATGTTCCGCTCCTTCAGCTTCCGATCCATGTCCTCATAGTCCATGCGCCAGACGCCGTCCCCGTCCCGCTTCAGCTGGGAGTGAACGATTTCTCGCCCGTTGTCCGTGATGCAGTGGGTGAAGCCGATGTAGGTGGGGCTGTGAAGCAGCACCGGGTCGCCAGGGGAGGTGAAGGCCTGCAGGGCGGAGACCACGCAGCCCAGCACGCCGTTTTCGTAGCCGATGTGTTCCTGCTCCAGCCCCTCCACGCCGTTGCGCGCCTTCTGCCAGCGGATGATGCTGTCATAATACGCCTGGGAGGTGGGGAAGTAGCCAAAGGCGGGATGCTGCGTCCGCTGAATCACCGCCTCCTGAATGGTGGGGACGGTGGGGAAATTCATATCCGCCACCCACATGGGCAGGAAGTCGAAGCCCTCCCGACGGGGCCGGGAGCCGAAGGTGACGCCTTTGTCTACGGCGATGGAGTCCTTCCCCGCCCGGTCCAAAATCGAGGTGAAATCATACTGCATGGTTGTCGTTCCTTTCTGTGCCGGAGGGCTGGGCCGGCTTCTGGTGCAGGGCGGCCAGGCAGGCGCTGGGAGATTCCCCTGTCACCTTGCGGAACACCCGTGTAAAATAGCTGGAGTCGGTATAGCCTACCAGACTGGCCACCTCGGAGACGTTGGCCTCCCCCAGCTCAAAGTAGTAGGTGGCCAGGTCAATGCGCTGGCGCTGAATATACTGGACGATGGAAATCCCCATCTCCTCCTTGAAAATCTGGGACAGATGGCTGGAAGAGATGTGGAACGCCTCCGCAATGCTGCTGCGGGACAGCTCCGAGCGGATGTTGGCGGAGATGTACTCCAAAATCTCCACCACCTTTTTGCTGTGGCCGTGGGTGGACAGGCGGTGGACGGCGTCGGTGTATTCCATGGTGATCTGCTCGTGCATGGAATACCCCAGCTCCTCAACGGAGGAGGCCCGCTCGATGATATTGGCGTACTTCTCGCTGATGATGTGTAGGTACAGGGGCGGCAGGCCGCCGTTATAGGCGGCCACCCGCATCAGGGAGTTCAGGATGACGAAGTTGTTCTTCTGGACGCGGAGGGGGTCCTCCGGAATGCGGTAGGAAAAATCCCAGTACTGTATATTTTCCTCCCACTTCTGGTTCAGGCTGGCCACCCAGATCCTGTCCCCGGCGGTGACGGCCTTCATCAGCTCCTGCTCATAGTTGTAACGGAAGGTGATGGCCTCCAAATCCGGCTCAGAGAATTCACTCATGCCAAGCTGCAAATTCGCTGTAAATTCTACCAAAACATCAACCCCCTGAAAGCGGAGACACAGAAAAAGGCTGCGGCAGCAGGCTGACGTTCTTCTGATGGCCCGGTATCTGCTGTCTATTATAACGAATTTTGGGGGAAGTTACAATAGTAAAATGAAAAAACGTGGGCTTTCTCTGTCAGAAAGGAAAACCTCCCGCCCGCAGAGGCTGCGGACGGGAGGAATAGTTGTTTGATGACAGAGACAGTGCCGTTACTTCTTAATCTTGATAAGCTGGGCGTTCAGGCTCTCCATAAAGCCGTCGGGGACATTGGGCATCATGCCGGCCATGCTTTCAGGGGACATGGACTTCATCATGCCCCACATACCCACGCCGGGGGCTACGTCAAAGTTGGTGGCCAGCTTGATGGCCTTGGCGGTCAGGGCCATGGCCTCCTCATTGTTGGCGATCTCTTCCATGGTGTCCTTAATGCTGTAATAGCCTTCGGGGAACTCCATGGGGGCCTTCAAATCCATATCGCCCACCTGCTTGAACCAGTTGGCGACGCCTTCCGCCCGCTCGTTCACTTCGGGCAGAACGTAGATCTCCGGCTCCTGCTCCACCTTCTCCAGGGTCATGGAGTCCTTCACGTCGCCGGCCTCGGCCACCAGCACGTTGAAGCCGTCCTTCAGCGCCACGGTGAAGGAGAAGACGCGGTAGCCTTCCTGCTTCTCCAGCAGCTCGCCGTTCAGGTACAGGGCCACTTCCGGCTGATTGGAGTAGACCTTCACCACCGTGGTGTCACCGGCCCGCTGAGCATACCGGCGGCCTGCCAGATGCACCATGGGCTCCTTGGTCCAGTAAGCCTGATAGACATAGAAGCTGTCCTTCCGGGTCTTGCGGTCCATGGTGACCAGGCCCTTGTTGTTCCGGCCGGCGACGCCGCCCTCGTTCCGGGCTGCGCAGCCGAAGTCAAACATATTCCAGATGTGGCTGGACCAGATCCAGGGACGCTCATCAAAGACCTGGGCCATATGCTCATGGTACAGGGCCTGATATTCCTCGGAGTAGTCCTTGCAGGCGGGGTTGGGGCCATGGTAGGTGATGATGCCCTCGCAGCCGTACTCGCTGATGCCCAGGCAGATCTCCGGGTGAACCTTGTGGAAGTTATCCAGCCAGGGCCCGTTGTCCTCCACCTTGCCGCCGTACC
>JAJQET010000181.1 GCA_021201515.1 Clostridiales bacterium
CCTGTAGGGGCGGCCCTTGGCCGCCCGCCGAAACCGCCAGCTTGCCCCGGGCGGCCAGGGGCCGCCCCTACACACGGCTGCAAACTGCGGGGCCGTCCATATCCTTATCCAGGGAGGTCCACCCCTCCACCGGCGGCAGCCGGTGGAGGGGTTTCTAACAGCTTACGCCTCCGCAGGGGGCGGAGGGGTTGCTGACAGCTTCCAGCGCCCCGGCAAACGCCGCTTTACTTCTCAGCGTCTTCCTGCTATAATGATACCTGTCCAATCCGGAAAGGGAAGGGGAGGCAGCGTTATGAGGAAGGTGGCGGGCCGCATCGGCCTGATCGTGTGCGTGGCGGTGTTTCTGGTGGCGGTGTGGAACATCGTCTCCATCCTCGCGTCCTACCGCCAGGGAGAGCAGCTTTATACCGAGACGGCGGCCCAGTACGTCCAGGAGAACACCCCGGAGCAGGCCGGGGAAACCGGTACCGCAGAGGCCGCCCAGAGCAGCGTCGCCGCCCCGGAAACCATGGAGACGCCGCCCATCTCCGTGGACTTTGACAGTCTCCAGGCCGTCAACCCGGAGGTGGTGGGCTGGCTCTACTGCCCGGACACCGCCATCAACTACCCCGTCCTCCAGGGCACGGATAACGAGTACTATCTCAGCCACCTCTATGACGGCACCTACAATTCCTCCGGCTCCATCTTTGTGGACTGCAACAACAGCGCCGGCTTCGCTGACGCCAACATCATCCTCTACGGCCACCATATGAAGAACGGCTCCATGTTCGCGGGGCTGGAAAAGTTTGCCGACCAGTCCTACTACGAGGCCCACCCGGTCATGTGGCTGCTGACCCCGGAGCAGAACTATAAAATCCTGCTGCTTAGCGGCTACACCACCAGCTATGATTCGGATGCCTACACCATCATCTATCAGCCCGGCCAGACCATGGAGGACTATCTCACCCAGTGCCTGTCCCATTCCGACTTTACCGCCCAGGTGGACGCCGACGGGGCAGAGAAGCTCATCACCCTGTCCACCTGCGCCTACTCCTTCGAGAACGCCCGGTATGTGCTCCACGGGGTAATGGTGGAGGTGGGGGAGTGAGGAGGCATGGCTGCCCCTGCGCTGCCCCTGCGCTGCCGCTGTACGGAACGGGGAAAAGTTTTCACGCCGGAGAGGATTTCCGGTTGACTTTTCCCCTGCTTCGTGGTAAAATAGTCACCGCTGGAATGCTTCTGTGGCTCAATGGCAGAGCATCTCACTCGTAATGAGAAGGTTGTCAGTTCGATTCTGACCAGAAGCTCCATAACAAAACCGCTCGAAACAAGGTTGTTTGGGCGGTTTTCTTTTGCCTTTCCCGCGCCTCACCTCCCCCCTCCCCTGCCGTCGGGTCGGCGGCTGCCCTTCTTTCTGTCGGAATCCCCCTCCTTCCGATTGCTATTCCGGAACATCTGTGCTACAATGAGTGGGAACAGACGGGGCTTTTCCGCCCCAAAGAGGAGCGAAAAACCATGTTCCGGAACAGAGAAAAGGAGACGCTTGCGTCGATTCAGAAGACCCTCGACAGCCTTTCAGACGGCGGCAAAACGCTGCCTGCGCTGGACAGGGTGCAGACCCGGCTGGACGGGGTGCAGTCCGACCTGGACAGGGTGCTGTCCCGGCTGGACGGCGCCCAGGCCGACACCCTGGACGCCCTGCGCCAGGCGGCCGCCAGACAGGAGGACATTCAGAAGGCCCTGCGCCGCCAGATGAACGCCTTTGAGGATTTGGCGGACGAGGTTCACGGCCAGTCGGAGGCGGAGGCGCAGCTGGACAGCCGGCGGGCCGAGGCGGACAGGCGGGAGGCGGCGCTGGTGCAGGCCCTGGCCCTGTGCATAAAGCAGCTGCATCTGCTGGAGGTCCATCTGTGCGCCGCCGGGCCGGAGGACGACGGCGGGGAGCGGCAGGCCGCGTGGAGCCGCCAGTTCGAGCTGCTGCGGCGGGAGCGGAGCGCCTCCTTCGGCGCGGCGGGGGTGCAGGAGTTCGGCGCCGTGGGGGAGTGCTGCGATTACCGGCTGCACACCGTCCTCCAGACCGTCAGCCCCCCGCCCCAGGGGCTGGAAGGCCGCATCGCGGCGGTGTTGGAGCCGGGTCTGATGGACTGCGGCAGGGTCGTCAAAAAGGCGCAGGTCGCGGTATACGCAGAAAGGAGTCAGCATGAGTAACACTGTCATCGGGATTGACCTGGGCACCGCCACCACAGAGGCCGCCGTGGTGGTGGACGGCCAAGTGAAGATGATTCCCAACCCGGAGGGGCAGTTCGTCACCCCCTCCGTCGTGGGGGTGGACGAAGGGGGCAGCATCATCGTGGGGGAACGGGCGAAGGCCCAGTACCTCCTGGCCCCGGAGCGCACCGCCATCGAGGTGAAGCGGAGCATCGGAACGGGGGAGCGGATCTCCCTGGGCAGGGTCAGCTACAGCCCGGTGGAGCTGTCCGCCATGCTACTGTCCTATGTGAAGCGGTATGCCTCGGACTACCTGGGGGAGGAGGTATCCCGGGCCGTCATCTCCGTCCCCGCCTACTTTGACGATTTGCAGCGGCAGGAGGTGGTGCAGGCCGGCATCCAGGCCGGCCTCACCGTGGAGCGCATCATCAACGAGCCGACGGCCGCCGCCCTGAGCTATGGGCTGGAGCATCTGGAGGAGGAGCGCTGTCTCCTGGTCTACGATCTGGGGGGCGGCACCTTCGACGTCACCCTGCTGGAGCTGTTTGAGGGCGTGCTGGACGTGAAGGCCAGCGCCGGGGACAACCATCTGGGGGGCAAGGATTTTGACGAATCCCTGATGGGACGGCTGCAGTCCCGCTTCGAGGCGGAGAGCCGCCTCCGGCTGGGGGAGGACAGCTATGCCAGGGCCCGGCTGAAGGAGGCGGCGGAGGGCTGCAAAATCGCCCTCAGCACCCAGACGGAGGCCCGGGTGCAGATTCCTATGCTGGCCAGCCGGGGCGGCATCCCCCTGGGGCTGGAGGAGACCGTGACCCGGGCGGACTTCGAGGCGGGCATCCAGCCCCTGCTGAACCGCACCCACGCCCCCATCCGCCGGGTGCTGGAGGATGCGGGGCTGGACCCGTCGGAGCTTCAGGGGATTCTGCTGGTGGGCGGCTCCACCCGCATCCCCCTGGTCTCGGCGGACATTCAGCAGCTGCTGGGGAAGGCGCCGGACACCGACCTGGACCCGGATTTCAGCGTGGCCAAAGGAGCGGCCATCCAGGGTGCCATCCTGGCCGGCACCCTGGAGCCGGACCGGCGGCTGGTGATGACCGACGTCTGCGCCTACACCCTGGGCATCCGGACCAGCAACGGCTGGAGCAGCGACCTCATGAGTGTCATCATCCCCCGGAACACCACCATCCCCACCACCCGGCAGCGGACCTTTTACACCTCCGCCAACAGTCAGACCATGGCGAAGATCGAGGTCTATCAG
>JAJQET010000105.1 GCA_021201515.1 Clostridiales bacterium
CATCATCCGCCACGGGGCCAAAATGCTGTATGCCTACTCCGAGGCGAAGGTGCCCAAAATCACCCTGGTGCTCCGCAAGGCCTACGGCGGTGCCTACATCGCCATGTGCAGCAAGGGTCTGGGGGCGGACATCGTGTGGGCCTGGCCCTATGCCGAAATCGCCGTGATGGGCGCGGAAGGCGCGGTCAAAATCATCAACAAGAAGGAAATCAAGGCCGCCGGGGACCGGAAGGCCGAGGTGCTGAAGGAAAAGACCGACGAATACACCCGCATCCACCTGAACCCCTATGTGGGGGCCAAGCTGGGCTATATCGACGATGTGATTCAGCCCCAGGACACCCGCCGTATGCTGGAGAAGGCGCTGGAAGCCTATACCACCATGGGCATCGGCCGGGAAAAGCCCCACCACGGCAATATTCCGCTGTAATATAAAGTTATCAACAAAAATAAACCGACCCTGGAAAAAATTCCGTCCGGGGTCGGTTTTTATCATTGCACTCCCTGAGGTACTGTGCTATAATGAAAATACGATTTGCATAAGTCTCGTTTGTTTTAAACGAGAAGCCGGGAAACGGAGGGCAGCATGATGAAGCGATACAGAAGGTTCCTTCTGACGGGCGCGCTGTGCGCTGCGCTGCTCCTGCTGTCCGGCTGCGGACGGGTGGCCACCGGCGGCGACCTGTCCGCAGCCCCGGTGTCCGCATCGGCGTCCCCGTCGGCGTCCTCGGGGTCCTCCGCTGTCCCGCCGGAGGTGGAACCGGAGGAGGAGCCCGGCGAGGAGAACTCCTTCTCCATCAGCGGCCTGACCCTGCCCGGTGAGGCGGTGGAGGGGTCCGACGGCGACGTGGTGCTGTGGGCCCGACTGGCCGGGGACGCGGAGACAGAGGAGGGGTACTTCACCCTGTCCCAGCTCTACGACCTGACGGACGGCAAGCTGGTGGCCCTGTACAGCCTGTCCGACGGGCAGATCAACCTCCCCGGCTTCGAGGGGGACGCCTGGGATATTGCCAGCGTCCGGGAGTATCTCACCGTCTACGACTGGGAGACCGGCCAGGTGGAGGAGATTGTGAGCCTGCCGGAGTCCAGCCAGACCAGCTTCTCCTATGTGGAGCAGAGCGGCAGCCTGCTTTGGAGCTGGACGCAGAACCCGGACGGCACCCTGACCGCCCTGTGCTATGACGGCGGGCTGAATCAGGTGACCGGGTTGACGTGCAGCGGCGTCCTGTTCGGCTCCGTCACCAGGGACGGCAGCCTGCTCTACTACGTAGAGGACGGCACTCTGATGTGCCGGGCCACAGACGGCAGCGATGAGGGGGCGGCGGTGTCCCTGGAGCGGCACTTTTCCCCCAGCTACCTGGAAGGGCTATTTTACGGGGAGGACGGCACCCGGTATGCCGTCCTCTACGGCATGGCCGGGGACTTGCAATATTATGACGCCGTGGTGAATCTGGACACGGGGGAATTCCTGTACCTGCGGGAGAACGGGGCGGCCACCATGTACACGGATAACGGCGTATTGATCGCCAACACCGCCTCCCTGGAGGAAAATGACACTGCCTATACCGTCTTTTCCGGTCAGGAGCCTGCCACCTACACCTGGAGCCGGGAGGAGTCCATCTCCCTGGAGGTGCTGTCCAACCGGCAGCTGCTGTTTTACGAGACAGAGCAGGGCGAGGAAGGGGCCACGGTGCGCCTGGGCCTGTACGATCAGGAGCACAACCCGGTCAGCAGCACCAGTTTCACCGTGGAGGAGCAATATGTCTGGCTGTACGGTACCCCCATCGTGCTGCCGGAGGAGAATGCGCTGCTGATTCCCGTTCAGGGGGAGTCCCTGGACCTGTACTTCTACCGTTGGACGTATACCGACGACAATGGTACACTGGAGGGGCTGGAGGTGACCGAGGCGGTCTACGCCGACCCCATGATCGCCGACGCGACGGACCGCTGGGACCCCGCCTATTTCCAGCCGGAGGATTGCCCGGCGGAGCTGGCGGACCTGCGGGCACAGGCGGACGAACTGGAGGAGGAGTATGGCCTGACCATTTATATCTCTGACGAGTGCCGCAACTTCCTGGGCAGCTACGCCATTACCGACCTGTCCGACCATGACACGGTGGCCTATGCCCTGGAGATATTGGAGGAGGAGTTGGCCAAATATCCGGAGGGGTTTTCCGGCAGTTTGAGGACCAGTGGCTGGAGGGCATTGAACTGTACCTGGCCGGAACCATCATCGGCATTGGGGACGGGGTGCTGGACTATGCCGGGGGCCTGCAAACCACCAAGGGCGGCTCCATCGTCCTGGCGGTGGACTGCTGTGTCCCGGAGGACCTGCGCACCGCCCTGCACCATGAGATCAGCCACGCCATTGAGATTCACCTGATGTTCAGCGACGCCGGAGGGGTGGATGAGGCGGTTTGGAACGAACTGAACCCCTCCTCCCAGCAGTTCGGGGACTGCTACACCTATTCCTATGAAACCTTCGGCTACGAGACGTTTTATGGCTTTGTCTACGACCTGACCACCAGCAAAAATGTCTACTTCATCGACACCTACAGCCTGACCTTCCCCACGGAGGACCGGGCGCGGCTCTTTGAAAACGTGATGAGCGGCAGCAGCACCGTGGACTGGGCCTCCTGTCCCAACCTGCGGGCCAAGCTGAACTACTACGCGGAATGTATCCGGGCGGGGTTTGACACCACCGGCTGGGAGGACGTTCCCTGGGAGGCCTGGCTGGAGGAGGACGCCCTGGATGGTGCGGCGTGAGGGCGGTGTCATTTGCTTATTGGGATTGTGCTTCTTAGACAAAGATTGAGAAAGGAAACAGGTGTTTGCCCTTGCCAGGGCGGGGCCTACTTTTCTCGCTCCGCCGAGAAAAGTAGCAAAAGAGGGCGGCTCAGGGGGAAGCTCGGGGCCTCGCTCCCCCCTAAGAACCCCTCTCCTATAACTTCGGGGCTTCGCGCTGTCCACTTCATACGTGGTCTGTTCCATTAGAGACGATGGAACTTGTCACGCACCAAAGCTGCCGCCGATGGCGGCTGGCGGGGATTGCCGCCCGTTCCGCCCCGCCGTCAAGCGGCATTTCCGCTTCGCTCCTTATGCCGGAGGCGGGCGTAACGTGGCGGCAATTTTATCATCCTTTGGTCGTGGAAATCTGACTGTGAGGCTACGTTATTCTCCTCAACTCAGGATAGATTGCATTTTGAGTTGATAACATTAGACGTAAAGGTCCCCGCATAAAAAATTCTCCCGGAGCGCAACCGCCCCGCCCCCGTTTGCGTCTGACAGGGTGAGAGACTTCGCCGGAAGGAGCGCACACCGATGGAAGATGAACAGATTGTCGCCCTCTACTGGGCCAGGGACGAGGCTGCCCTGCCGGAGAGCGACCGGAAATACGGGGCCTACTGCCAGAGCCTTGCCTGGACCGTTCTGCGCAG
>JAJQET010000307.1 GCA_021201515.1 Clostridiales bacterium
GCGCCATCATCGGCGGTGTCTCCTTCGTGCTGTACGGCATGATTTCCGCCATCGGTGTGCGGAACATGGTGGAGAACCATGTGGACCTGACCAACAGCCGCAACCTGATTATTGCGGCCCTGATTCTGGTCTCCGGTCTGGGCTTCTCCGACGGCATCACCTTCCAGGTGGCCGGCACCCCCATCACCCTGACCGCTCTGGCCGTGGCCGCTCTGGTGGGCATCGTCACCAACGCCATCCTGCCCGGTAAGGACTACGAGCTGGACTGACCGCAGTTACCCCCTGACACAGCGCGCCCCCTTCCACCATGGGCGGGAGGGGGCGTTTTTGCGGCGGCGTGATTTCTCTCTCCCCGGCCTGTATTTTGTCGAAAAATAGACTTGACGAAAAAGCGTTCCAAGCGTATACTATAACAGTTGTTTCGTGCAAGATTTCGGGAGGAAAAGAGAGGAAACCCCCATGACTATCAATGAAGCGGTCGCCGTCAATGTCCGGAGAGAACGCAAGGCAAAGGGCCTGAGCCTGGATCGGGCCGCCAAGCTGACCGGTGTCAGCAAAAGTATGCTGGGCCAAATCGAACGGGGCGAGGTGAATCCCACCGTCTCTGTCCTGTATAAGATCGCCTCCGGGCTGGAGCTGGACTGCAGCACCCTGCTGGAGATTCCGGTCCCTGCGGTGGAATTTGTCTCCTCCACCAACGGCGTCAGCCGTAAGGAGGACGGCGGCAAGGTGACGATCTATCCCCTCTTCCCGTCGGACGCCGCCCAGACCTTCAGCATTTATCGGATGCGGCTGCTGACCAGCGGCCGCTATCAGGCCCCTGCCCGCCAGCCCGGCACCATGATTTTCATCACCGTTTATTACGGCACCCTGCTGCTCACCGTGGACGGCGAGCAGTACCGCCTGACCAGGGGGGACTCCCTCCGGTTCCGGGCCGACCAGCCCTATGAGCTGTACAACCGGGACATTCAGGTGTGCGAGTGCCAGGTGACGGTCAACGCCCCCAAGGGGGGCACCGCCGCCAGCTTTTAAGAAAAAGCCTGCTGCCGGGAACCCGGTCGGCAGGCTTTTTTACAGGAAGTTCCGGAAGAATCCGCACTCCTCATCGTTGCACTGTCTTGCGTCCTCCGTCTTGATGTTACAGTGGAACACATGGCCCAGAGGCGGCCGGGCGGCGTCCCCGTAGAAGCGGAGGACGAAGGGCACGCTGTTGGCCATCAGCGCCGCCTGTAACAGCGGGGTCTGATCCTGCAAAAAGTCCCCGGTGGCGGTCATGAAGAAGGTGGGAGGAAACTGCGGGGTGATGTACCGAATCACGCTGATGCCTGCCAGCTCCTCCGGCGTCCCATGCTCCGGCAGGAGATCCACCATTAGCATCCGGTTCAGCTGATCCCCCTCCCCGTCTGTGGTGATCTGATACACGCCGCAGTTCAGGGCGACGGCGGTGGGGGCGAAGCCCTCCGGCGGCTGGAAGGGGAATCTGGCCCTGTAGCCCGGATTGTGCAGAAGTCGGCATACAGCCCCAGGAGATGGCCTCCGGCGGAGTCCCCCACGCCAAAGACGTGGCCGGTGTCAAAGCCGTACACCTCCCCGTGGGTCAGCACCCAGGTGAACACCAGGTTGGTGTCCTCCAGCGGTGCGGGGAACTGGAATTCCGGCGCCAGACGGTAGGTGAAGTTCACCACCGCGAAACCCCGCTGGGCCAGGTTCATGCAATAGAACTGGTACCGCTCCTTATCCCCGTAGACCCAGCCGCCGCCGTGGACGCTGACGATGACAGGGAGCTTCTGCCCCTCGGCCGCCCTGGGCCGGTACACGTCCAGCACCTGCCACTGTGGGTCAGGGCCATACGGAATGTCGTCGTACCGCCGGATGTCCTCCGGGGTGGTGAGTCCGGCGTCTCGGATGTTGTCCCCCTCGGTGAATCTGGCGCGGACGATGTCGCTTGTCTGTGACATAATAATTCCTCCTTTGTCGTTGGGAGCCGCTGTATGGTTCGGCGTGGCCGAAGGGAGCAGCTCCCTTTTTCCCATCCGACGGATGGGGTGTCATGTTTGGCCTGTCCCTCCCATACAGTGGTTATCGCCTCCCATGAACTGCGCTCCGGCGCAGGCTCATGGCGGGCAATCTTGCAGCGTTTGGGGAGGATACGATATGGTTTTTTCCGTCAGGCAGGCGGGCCGCGGGGCGATGGCCTGCGCCGCCGTCCTTCTGGCCCTGCTGCTCTGCTGGTGGGCGGGCAGCATGGCCCCCGGCGAAGCCGCCGCACAGCAGGCCATGCCCTCTTTGACAGAGATTGAGGCGCAACGGGCCTTTCTGGAGGGCTACGGCTGGGAGGTGGCCCAGCAGCCCACCTGCGATTACGTCTCTCTGCCCAACCCATTCACCGATGAGTATGACGATTACCTTGCCTTACAGGAGGACTGCGGCTTCTCCCTGACCGACTACGCCGGCGCAACCGTGCTGCGCTGCACCTATGAGGTTTTGAACTACCCGGGTGCAGCGCAGTATGTTTATGCAGACCTGCTGACCTGTGACGGCGTCATCATCGGCGGCGACATCCGCTCCAGCGCTCTGGACGGCTTCATGCACAGCCTGCGCTATCCCGCCTGAAGGGCGGGTCACTTGGCCTGATGGACAATGATGTGGTTGTAGGTCATGATCACGCCGTTGCGGTCGAAATAGACCTTGATGTTTTCCATCAGGTCGAAATAGACGTCCCAGTAGTGGGCGTTCTCCGTCCACACGCGGACCACATAAGTGATGGAGCTTTCACCATAGCTCTTCACCCGGACAAAGGGGGGCAGCGGGTCATCCTGGGTGTACTCGGTGGCGGCAATGGCCTCCTGGATGGCAGTCTTGACGCTTTCTATCGGGGACTCATAGGCGGCGGTGATTTCCAGATCCACCCGGCGCTTCCCCTCTACGGAGCAGTTGGTGATGGAGGTGGAGGAGATGGTGTCGTTGGGGATGGTCACCCGCTTGTTGTCGATGGTGTTCAGCACGGTGTTGAACAGGCCGATTTCCAGCACAGTGCCTTCCTTCTCACCGGCGATGATGTAGTCCCCCACCAGGAAGGGCTTGGTCCACAGCATCAGGATGCCGCCGAACAGGTTGGACAGGGCGTTCTGGGCGGCCAGGGCGAAGGCTGCGGACAGCACCGAGGCGAAGGCCACGATGGAATTGGTGTTGAAGCCCATGGAGTTGGCAATGATCAGGATGGCGCAGAAGTAAATCAGCACCTTCAGCACCGGCTTGATAAATTTGACCAGCGTGGACTCCAGATGGGACCTGTCCAGCAGCCTGGTAGTCGTGTTCAGCAGGAGCCTTGCCACCAGCAGGCAAATCAGAGCGGTAAAGATCACGGGCAAAATGCTGCCCGTCAGGAAGTTTAACACGGTTTCCAGTTCAATCATGATTCATCTCTCCTTTAG
>JAJQET010000297.1 GCA_021201515.1 Clostridiales bacterium
TATAGCTTCTGATGAAAAAAACGATGGATTATTACGTTTTTTCATTCAGAGGCTATTTTCTTGCAGTTCAGACAGAGGTTATCTATCGTTGGATAACCAAATTGGCATCCCCGTATAACTAACGAGGCCCCGCCAGACGGCGGGGCCTCGTTAGTTGCGGTTGTCACTCCCCCACGGAGGGCCTGGTCATCATGGTGTGGGTCAGCCTGGCCATGTTGACCCCGCCCATGTGGGTGGCCTGCTGGCCCAGGCGGAGCACCTTGCTCTGCCCCTTCTGGACGGGCAACCACTCCACCAGCCCCTTCCCGTTGGGGTCGCCGGATTTGGCGAAGTTGGTCAGATAGTCCACCATCTCGCCGGAGAGCTGCCGATCCCGGTCGGTCATGGGCCGCCAGCAGTGATCCAGGGTGCCGAACCAGTACCACAGGTCGCTGGAGTGCCAGGCCCCGCAGTCGTCGCCGGGGAGCTGCCGGTCAAAGAACCAGGCGTAGCTGGGCTGCCGGCCCTGGCCGGCCTGGAGACGGCACCAGCCCTTCGCCATCTGAAAGACGATGGGGGGTACGATGTCCTCGCTGTTGGACCCCATCAGATAGGGGATGTTCAGGGCGTTGCCGGCCTTGGCCCCCTCCGCGTTGGTGCAGGGGATCAGGTTCCCGTCCACGCAGGGGGCGCAGCTCATACCCGCAACCTTCTGTGCCTTCTGCTCTGCCTGCCAGGCGGAGAACAGCTCCCCAACCGGCAATGCCCGGAAGGCGGCCAGGTCGGCGCAGCCGGCCCGCTCCATGACGGCCCGCCAGAAGGGGTAGCTGTCAGCGGCGGGCCTCACGTCGAACATCTTGTTGACGCCGCCGGCGCTGCTCATCACCGCCCTGGCTGCCAGCCCTTTGGTCAGGGGGCTGAGCACCAGCTGCTGGACGCTCATGGCTCCGGCGCTCTGGCCCATCAGGGTGACGCTATCCGGGTCGCCGCCGAAGGCGCTGATGTTGTCGTGAACCCATTGCAGGGCGGTGAGCTGGTCATAGATGGCATAGTTGCCGGTGTGGCCGCTCTCCTCCGCCAGCTCTGGCAGGCAGACGAAGCCCATGGGGCCGAGACGGTAGTTGATGGTGACGGCGACGACTCCCCTGGTGGGCCAGACGGGGCCGTCGAAGTGCTTCTCATGGCCGCAGCCGCCGGTGAAACCGCCGCCGTGGATGTAGAAAATCACAGGCAGCCTGCTGTCCGGCCCGGCGTCCTCTGGCGTCCAGATGTTCAGGAAGAGGCAGTCCTCGCTGTAGTCGTAGTGCTCCCCCTTGCGGAACTCGTTGTAGTAGAACGCCTTCGACCGCATCTGGGCCTCGTCGTAGAAGGCCCGGGGCTGGTAGCTGCACGCGCCGTATTGGGTGGCGTCATAGGTGCCCTCCCAGTGGGTGACGATGGCGGGATATTCCCACCGCCCGGCGGTGGCGTAACGGATGCCCTTGTAGGCGGTGACCCCCGGCCACTGGCAGGTTGTGCCCGCCACAGGGCCGCAGGGGGTTTGGATGATTTTGTTCATAAGAATCGCTCCCTTCAGGGACAGTGTCATCAACGGAGAACCGGAACGTTACCCAGCCGCCATCGGCGGCAGCTTTGGCACGTAAAAAGTCACATCGCCTCTGACAGAACGAACCACTTATGGGCTGTAAAGCGCGAAGCCCAGTGGGACACAGGGGAGGTTCTCAGGAGGGGGTACTGCACCTGAGCCGCAGACGTAACCCACCTGGTCACGGACGCCAAAGGGGCGGACTTTTTGGTTTTTTCCATGATAATGCTCCTTTATACAGTTGTCAAGGAAGTTTTGTGACGGGATGCCGGCGCTGGTTCCATCCCGCTTCCTGCCTTTATCATACGCAAGCTTGAAGCGGCAAAATTGCAATCATTCATCAAAAGATTGCAAAGTTAGCAAACCTGTGGTATGATTGAACAAGATGCAGAGGCAAAGGGACGCAAATTTGTGAAAATATCCAAGATTATGTTCCCCCCTGCATCAGCCATTGACCCATCTTCCCCGTAACCCAGTACCGCAGGCTGCAGGACGGGGCCGGAGGGTGAGGCCGTCGGCTTTCCGTTCAGTTGTCCGAAGAAAATTTGGCCGAAAGACAACAGGCGGCATTGCCTTTATGGGATGAATCTGCTATAATGTCGGCATATCCCGCATTTTTGCGGCTCCGCCGACGGGAAACCCGGCGGAGGATTCTGTTGCGGCAGAGCGGCTGCGCCTGGCTTCCCCGAAGCGGGGCCCGCCCGTTTGGATGGTCATAAAGGAGTGCAGCATGGCAGACGAGACAAAACGCAAGCACGCGCGCTATCCCAAGGTCAGGAAGGAACCCTGGCGCCCGCTGGAGGGGGCCGTCTTTGTCCTGGCGGTGGTGTTCGCGCTGATGATCACCTGGAACGGCGTCGCCGCCGTGGTGCGCTCCATCCAGGCGGACAGGCTCGCCCAGCAGGCCGCCGACGCCGAGTCGGAGCCGTACTACATGACCTTCATCCGGGGCGTGTGGGAGGCCGCCGTGGGAACCGACGACGAGGAGGACGAGTCGGATACAGAAGCAGAGGACGGGTTCGAATACGACACCACGGTGGACATCTCCGTATATGCCGACGACACCGGCTATGCCGGACAGCTCTACCAGCTGAAGGGCGAATACGACCAGGTCTACACCATCCTGGCCCATTATGACGAGATTCCGGAGCGGCTGATCCGCATGGCCCTGAACAACTACGAGACCATGGACTATGTGGCCCAGTACGTCACCCTGAAGGATGTGACCCAGACCTTCGACCTGTCGGAGGAGGCGGAGAGCGAAACGGTGCCCCTGCTGCTGCAATGGGACACCCGCTGGGGCTATGAGACCTACGGCAGCGGCCTGGTGGGGTACACCGGCTGCGGCCCCACCTGCATCGCCATGGTGGCCCTGTACCTGACGGGGGACACCGACTGGGACCCCGGTTCCGTAGCCGTCTGGGCGGACAGCGCCGGTTACTATGTGTCGGGCAGCGGCACCGCCTGGACGCTGATGAGCGTGGGCTGTGAGCATTTCGGCATCGTGGCCACCGAGCTGACCCTCAGCGAGAGCATCGTGGCGGAGCATATCGCCGCGGGGGAGCCCATCATCTGCTCCGTTGGCCCGGGGGACTTCACCTCCGACGGGCACTATATCGTGCTGACCGGCTATGAGGACGGGGTCTTTACCCTGAACGACCCCAACAGCCTGGCCCGGAGCAGCCAAACCTGGACTTGGGAGCAGCTGTCCGGGCAAATCAAAAATCTGTGGGCCTACACCGTCCAGTGATGGGCGGCGGGGCCGCCGGTCAGGGGCAATGGCGGCAATTTAAGGGGGCTTTTCTCCTTAGATGACGTTCGTGATAAAGGCTTTGTCCGGCCTTCCCTGCCAGGAAGCGG
>JAJQET010000053.1 GCA_021201515.1 Clostridiales bacterium
CAACTGGGGTGAATACCTCGACGAGGATTTGCTGGATCAGTTTGAAGAGGAGACCGGCATCAAGGTCAACTATTCCACCTATTCGGACAATGAGTCCCTGTACGCCACCCTGAAAAACGGCTCCGGCGGCTACGACGTCATCATCCCCTCCGACTATATGATCGCCCGCATGATCGAGGAGGATATGCTGCTGGAGTTGGACTTTGACCAGGTTCCCAATTATGAGTATATCGACGAGGACTACAAGGACTCGGAGTACGACCCGGACAACGCCTATTCTGTGCCCTATATGTGGGGTGTCGTGGGCGTTGTCTACAACACCACCATGGTGGACTATGAGCCCACCAGCTGGGACATTTTGTGGGACGAGGATTTGTCCGGGGAAATCCTGATGTTTGACAACAGCAGGGATGCTATCGGCATCGCTCTGAAACTGCTGGGCTACTCCTACAACACCACCAACGAGGATGAAATCGTGGAGGCTGTGGACAAGCTGATTGAGCAGAAGCCTCTTGTGCAAGCCTATGTGATGGACCAGATTTTTGACAAAATGGAGGCCGGAGAGGCAGCTGTCGGCCCCTACTACGCCGGGGACGCCATCACCATGATGGAGGAAAATCCTGACCTGTCCTTCTTCATCCCGGAGGAGGGCACCAATTACTATGTGGACGCCATGTGCATCCCTAAGGATGCAGGCAATGTGGAGAACGCCCTGGCCTTCATCAACTTCATGTGCGACCCGGAGTCCTCCGCCGCCAACGCGGAGTATATCTACTACTCCACGCCGGAGAGCGCCGCAAAAGAACTGCTGTCGGACGAGCTGAAAAACAGCGACATCGCCTATCCCTCCCAGGATGTGATGAACCTGACGGAGGTTTACACCAACCTGCCCCAGACGATTCTGGACCTGTACGATTCGGAGTGGCTGCGCCTGAAGGCGTCCTGACCGGCGGGGAGACCGTTTTCCTAACTGAATATGCTATGCAAAAGAGGGCGGCCGCTGTAAAGCGGCCGCACTTGTCATGTCTTGTGATACGAATGATACGCTGCCCCTCCCCTGCTCAGCCCGGATTGGCGGCCAGGGAGTGCGCAGTTCAGGTCCCTGCTCCGGTGGCGAGGCCCACTGCTCCGCCGGAGGACAGCGCAGGGCGACTGCCCCAGAGACTGTGGAGGTCCCGCCCGGTCAATTTCTCCGCCCGGCAAATCTCCGAATCGAAGTAACCCATCAGGTAGGCTCTGGTTTCCGGCAGCGGCTTGCTTTTGTCCGGGTCCGGGGCAAGGCACTCCTTCCGCACCCGCTGGAAATACCGGCGGAACCGCTCGTAGAGCTTCGGCCCCCAACGGGGCATGGCGCAGAGGTCATAAAACAGGTAGTTCATCCCCTTGACCCAGTACAGCTTTTTTGCGCAGAACGGGGAGACTGCCCGCTCGTTGCCCTCATTACTTCTCAGGTCATAGGCGATCTCCGGCGCATCGGGAACGCCGAGAAAACCGTAAATCTCCTGACAGGAGGCGTGCTGGTCCCGGACAAACTCCTCAAAGAGGACAAATTTCATATTTTCCCGGTCAAAGTACTCCAGATACTCGGAAATGCAGGTGGCGTAATTGCTCTGGGACAGCACAATATACTTCATCTGCCGCTTCATCACCTGCCGCCGTCGTCCGGGATGGTCCAGTACGGAGTGGACATAGTAATCGAAGCCCTGGGCGTGGCCGTGTTCCTCATCATAACGGATATACCGGGCGGGCAGGAAGCCTCTGGCCAGAAAATAGCGGTAGGCGGAATAGCTGCGGTCCACCGGATTGCGCATCATGAAAATCATTTTTGTGTCCGGCGACATATTCCGGCTGGCCTTCTTCGCGCAGCCGCCATAGGTCAGCCCTGCGTTGACCTCCCCCGTCAATCGGGTATCCCCCGATTGAATGTGCCCAAAATAGCGCCAGTTGTAGAAACGGGTTCCGCCGCAGACGATGTGCCAGACCGGCACACGGTAATACATCGGCTCCTTCACGTCCCGGCAGAGGGCAATCTGCGGATGTTGCTTTAAGATAGCGTACAGTGTGGTGGTGCCGCACTTTTGAAAGCCCATACAGGCAAAATCAGGATACCCCATGTTCCAATCCTCCCCGGCGGCCAGCCGCCAAAAAAGAGGGCAGCCTCCGAAGCTTGTGCCGCTCCCCTTTCATCAGATGCGCCCCTCGATGCAGTGAAGGATCTCGTCCACGCAGGACTCCACGCTGCGGTCTGCCGTGTTGACCGTCAAATCCGGGTTCTGAGGCACCTCAAAGGGGCTGGAGATGCCGGTGAAGTCAGGAATTTCCCCGTTTCGGGCCTTCTGATACAGGCCCTTGACATCCCGCCGCTCACATTCCTCCAGAGGCGTGCTGACGTAGACCTCGAAGAAGTCGCTGCCGATCACTTCACGGGCGTTGTTCCGGTCCCGCTCAAAGGGAGAGATGAAGGAGGTCATCACAATCAGCCCGGCATCGTTCATCAGCTTGGCAACCTCCGCAATGCGGCGGATGTTCTCCACCCGGTCAGCCTCCTCAAAGCCCAGGTTTTTGTTCAGCCCCATGCGGATGTTGTCGCCGTCAAGCAGCATGGTGTGTTTGCCCATGGCCACCAGTCGCTTCTCCAGCTCATTGGCCAGGGCGGATTTCCCGGAGCCGGAGAGGCCGGTAAACCACACTGTCAGGGGCTTCTGATTCTTCTGGGAGGCCCGAAGCTCCTTCGTGATGTCTGTTTCCTGATGGACCAGGTTTTTGTCCCGAACCAGGGGGCCAAGCACCGTGCCGCAGGCCGAGGTCATGTTGGTGACCCGGTCGATCAGCAGGAAGCAGCCCAGCGCCTTGTCGCACCTGCCGCCGTGCCTGCTCTGGAAGCGGTTGAAAATCACCCTGTCCGAAGCGGCAATGTCGCAGACCGCCAGCTCGTTCTTTTTCAGCCGGTCCGCAGGGATGCGGGAGCCGGTGTTGATGTCGATTTTATGCCGGATTTTCAGCACTGTGGCGGGAATCTGCTTGGTGCCCAGCTTCAACGTGTAGTTGCGTCCGGCGGAGAGGGAGGTGTCGTCCATCCAGAGGATGGTGGCGGTGAAGAGTCTCCCCAGATTCAGGTTGGCGTTCTTCATGATGACGTCGCCCCGGGACACGTCCACCTCCCGGTCCAGCTGAACGGTGACGGCCTCCCCTGCCGAGATCTCCTCCGCCGGCTGCCCCGCCATCAGGAGGTGGCTCACATGGGCCTTCTCCCCGCTGGGCAGGACGGTGACCTCGTCCCCCACACGGAGCTGTCCACAGGCTACTTGCCCCTGGAAGCCCCGGAAGGTGCGGTCCGGGCGGCAGACCCGCTGCACCGGCAGCACGAAGCCGTTTTTGATGCTGTCATCCGCCACCGGAACCTGCTCCAGATAGGTTAGCAG
>JAJQET010000133.1 GCA_021201515.1 Clostridiales bacterium
ACTATACATATTGTTTGAAAAGAGTGGATCTGCGGAAACAGATCGATCCCTGCAAACAGAGCGCATGGGCTGATCAGCGCGTCCTTGATTCATTGTTGAATGGCCAGAAACTGGAGGAAAGGAACCACGTTTTATGAGTGAAACAAAACCGACATCAATACAACAAAGTGCGCCATCAGATGACGTTTATATTGTAGACGTGATGGCTCTGCTCCGTGCCCTGTGGACCCGGGCATGGCTCATCGTGGTGGTTGCGCTGATCTTCGGCAGCGCCGGGTACGGGGTGACCAAATTGGCGGTCACGCCGACCTATCGCACCTATTTCAGCATCTATATCAACAACTCCACCTTAACCGGTTTAACCGACGTCTCGTCCAGCGACATTACCGCATCCAAGTATCTGGCGGAAACCGGCGCGGATATTATCAGCAGCAACAGTATTAAAAAGGAGGTTGCGGAACAGACGGGCGTTGAGGCAGACGAGATCGGAATTTCCACAAGCGTCAATTCCGACAGCGGCGTCCTGACCGTCTACGTTGTCACAACTGACGCAGAGTCCACATATGACTGCGGCGCCGCATTGTTGGAAGTATCTTCTGTGGAGATTGCACGGATCATCGAGGGAAGCTCGGTGCAGGTCATTGATACGCCGGAGCTGCCGGACACTTATTATAGACCCAATTACATTAAAAATGCCCTGATCGCCATGGCGGTGGGCGTGGTCCTGATTTGCGGCATAATTATTGTACGCGAATTGCTGGATGACAAGGTGAAGAACAGAGATGATTTTGAGGGGCGTTTCCCATTGGTCAACCTGGGTTCTATCCCCGATATAGCAGAAGCCGAACGGAGGAAAAATGGATATGCTGCTGGATATGGATACGGTGCGGGAGGAAACAAGAGGCAGGAATAAGGGCGGCAAGCGTCAGGCGACCGACTATATCCTGGACGAGAGCACGCCTTTTTCGGTAAATGAGGCATACAAGGCGCTGCGCACCAATGTGAGTTTTTCGTTCCGGGAGGAGGGGGCGAAGGTGATCGGCGTTACCAGCTCGATGAAAGGCGAGGGAAAATCCACGGCTGCACTGAATCTGGCTGTCTCCTTTGGCCAGCTTGGAAAAAAGGTGCTGCTGATCGACTGCGACCTTCGTTTGCCGACGGTTGCGGAAAAGCTGGGAATCAAGGGCCTGCCCGGTCTGAGCGATTTGCTGGTAGGAGGGGAATGTCCCATCCGCTACCTGAAAGAGCTGGAACTCTATGTCCTTCCCTCTGGTACGCTGCCTCCGGACGCAACCGCACTGCTGGCCTCCGCCAGGATGGATGAAGTGATTACAGAAGCGCGGGGGAAATTTGACTATATCTTTCTCGATTTGCCGCCGGTTACTACGGTTGCTGACTCTGCGATCCTGTCCAAACACATTGACGGCTTTTTATTGGTGGTCAGGCGGAACTATTCGAGATACAGTTCGATTTCCGATGCAATCAATCAGCTGGAGCTGATTGGCGCCAAGGTTCTGGGTTATGTCTATACGAATGCAGAGGTAAGCGGAGGCCATTACAAATATTACGGCGGCAGTTATGGATACGGATATGGGCATGGAAAGGGCTAGCGCTCTGCTGTGAACTGTCCGCAGCCGGGCGGCCGGGATGCTTCATCAAAATAATCGTTCATCCAAATATGGAGAGGTGCTGAAAATGACTGCTGTTACCCGGACTGCGGGCCCCTATTACGATTTGCACAGCCACGTTCTGCCGGGCATGGATGACGGCTATCGCAGCTGCGAAAGCGCGGCGGAGGCCCTGCGGCGGAGTGCGGAGCAGGGCGTGGCCGGCATGATGGCGACCTCCCATTATTATCCGAAAGAGACGGTGGGACACTTCCTGGAACGCAGGGAGCACGCATTTCAGGAGCTGGAAGCCTTTCTCACAAAGGAGGACATCCCTGCGCCGGAGCTGTGCCTGGGGGCAGAGGTGGCTTACCACCCCGGTCTGGTTTATGAGGAACGGCTGGAGGAGCTGTGCCTGGGGGCCTCCCGGTATCTGCTTCTGGAGATGCCCTTTTCCAAATGGACGCCCGATGTCCTGCGGGATGTTCAGGCGATTCGCGGCGTTCGGGGCATCGTCCCGATCATTGCCCATGTGGAACGGTACTGGCAGATGCAGGATAAGCACACCATGGCTGACCTGCTGGACATGGACATACTGATTCAAATGAACGCGGAGGCGTTTTTGACGCGCCAGACCCGCAGATTGGCCCGGAAACTGCTGAAAGAGGGCACCGTTCAGGTGATGGGGTCGGACACGCACAGCCTGGACAGACGCCCGCCCAACCTGGGGATTGCGTTGCGGGAACTGGAGGCCGGAAAGCTGGCGGAGCGCTGCGCAGAGGTGAACCGCCAGAGCAGAAGCATCTTTCTGGCAGCGCAAGGCACAGAAAAAGAAAACGGATGAGAGAAGAGCTGAGTGCCACATGGAAACCATTCTAAAGAAGGAAGCGATTTTTGTGGAGTCCCCTGCGTTGAAAAACGAAGCCGAGGAGAATGCCCACCTCGTCACACTGAACCGCAAGAATGAGTTACGCCGTCACCGGCGTTATTGGGTTTTGCGCAGGGGGCAGGATATTCTCTATTCCGCCCTGGCGCTGATTATTCTCAGCCCATTGCTGGCGCTGATCGCCCTGGTGATCTACATAGACGATCCAAAAGGCAGCCCGATTTTCACACAGGTCCGGTGCGGACGGGACGGGAAACCCTTTCGCCTCTATAAGTTCAGAACGATGTGCGTTGGCGCAGAGGATATGCTGAAAGACCTGCTGGAACAGAACGAGATGGACGGGCCGGTGTTCAAAATCAAGGATGACCCCCGCATTACCCGTGTCGGGCATTTCCTGAGAAGGACGAGCCTGGATGAGCTGCCCCAGCTGTGGAACATTTTAAAGGGCGAAATGAGCATTGTTGGCCCAAGACCGGCCCTGCCCCGTGAGCTGGAGCTTTATGACGATTACCAGCGGCAGAGAATGTATGTAACGCCCGGCCTGACCTGCTATTGGCAGATTCAGCCTGAACGGAATGAGATTTCCTTCGACGACTGGATGGAACTGGACATCAAGTATATTCGGGAGCGGAGCTTTTGGGTGGACTGGAAAATCATTTTCCAAACAGTGAAGGTCGTCCTGCAGGGACGGGGAGAGTAAAAAGCGGCGGACAATGTGTTTCCGCCAATCACCGTGTTTTTTGTCCGGCAGCGGGGCAATTTGCCCTGGCTGCCGGACTTATTTGTTTGAAAGAGGCCAAGGCTGCCGCGGGAATTTGGCGTGATGATACGGGAAGCTTCACATTGTTGCGGCGCTTTGAAAATTACTCTTGAAAACATGCGTTATAAATGGTATGATTGACAGGTATGTGAGCCCTCCAGGTTGG
>JAJQET010000128.1 GCA_021201515.1 Clostridiales bacterium
TACGCAAAATCCGCCTAAGAACCCCTCTCCTATCCCGCTGGGGCTTCGCGCTGTCCAGCCTGTAAGTGGGCTATCCCGTCAGAGACGAAGTAACTTCTAACTGGTGAGACTGCCGCCGATGGCGGCTGGCAGGGATTGCCGCCCACGTTCCCGCCGTCAAGCGGCATTTCCGCTGCGCTCCCTATGCCTTACGGCGGAACGGGCGGCAATTTTGTTGCCCTTTGGTCGTGGAAATCTGACTGTAAGGATACGATATTGCGCCTAATACAAAAAAGCAATGGATTATTACGCTTTTTGATGAGGGGTTGTGACCTTGCGGTTCAGGCAGATGTTATCTGTCGTTGGATGATAAAATTGCTCGTTCCGCCCGCCCTCGGCAGGGCGGAACGGCAATCGTATCCAGCCGCCATCGGCGGCAGCTTTGGTGCGTAATAAGTTACATCGTCTGTTGCCTGACAGGCCACTTGCAGACTAGAAAGCGCGAAGCCCCAGCGGGATAGGAGAGGGGTTCTTAGGGGGGAGCGAGGCCCCGAAGCTCCCCCCTAAGCCGCCCTCTTTTGCTACTTTTCTCGGCGGAGCGAGAAAAGTAGGCCATGCCCTGGCAAGGGCAAACGCTCTATTTCCTTCCAGTATCCTTATTTAAGGAAACCATCCCACCCCGCTGGCAGTATACCACATTTTTTTCCTTCTGACAAATTCTCCGTGCAGGATTCGCTGCCCTTTTCTGTGGTCAAACTGACGAAAAAGAAATTCTGCTGTCCTCTTTTTTTGTAGAACAGGTAAAAAGTAAAAAATGCGGAAAAAATTTTCCAAATTCCGGTGAAATTTCCGCTTCATTTTGCTATAATGCAGTCGGATGACTCCACATCCGGAGGTTTCATCCGCTTGATTTTCAGACAGAAAGGGGATCGTTTCCATGGTTTCTGACAGCGCTGTGATCCTGGTGCTGCGCGATGCGGAACAGGTCTCTTCCAGGCCGCTGCTGCTGCGCAAGCTGCTGTTTTCCCCCGTGGCAGCCTGGCTGCGGAAAAATTTGCAGCGGGCGGGGGTGGCGCGCTTTTTTGTGATTGCCGAGCCTGACCTGCTGGAGGAGACGGCCGCCTGCTTCCCGGAGGATGCGGAGGTCTGCTCCGCCCTGGACGAGGGGCTGGAGACCCGCCTTACCGCCTTCGCCGCGGCGGGTCAGGGCAGGGTCATCACCGTCACCCGGCCCGTGTTCCTGAATGGGGACGCCTGCCGGGAGCTGACGGAGGAGGAATTTATCACCCCCGCCGGGGACCCCATGGGGGTCTACCGGGTAGAGGCCGAGGCGCTGGCCCAGGGCGGCATTGACAGCCTGGTGGGCAGCGAGTATTATTCCCCCTATCAGGAGCAGGGCGTGGCCCTGCTGGACCGGGAGGACGGTTTGCAGCTGGCCAAAATGATGGCCAACGGGGAGAACCTCCGCCGCCTGCTGGAAGGCGGGGTGGAGATGCTGGACACCGGCAGCGTCTACCTGGACCCGGACGTGGAGGTGGGGGCAGGCACCCTTCTGCTGCCCGGCACCATGCTCCGGGGGCATACCGTCATCGGGGAGGACTGCGAGATCGGCCCCAACTCCATGATTCGGGACTGCGTCCTGGGGGACGGCTGCGTGGCCTCCAACTCCCATCTCACCGGCGCCACCTTCGGTAAAAAGGTCAACATCGGCCCCTTCGCCTATGTCCGCCCCGGCACCCATGTGGGGGACGGCTGCAAGGTGGGGGACTTTACCGAGCTGAAGAACGCCACCCTGGGGGCGGGCACCAAGATTCCCCACCTGATTTACGTCGGGGACGCCGACGTGGGGGAGCGGTGCAACTTCGGCTGCGGCTCCATCACCTGCAACTATGACGGCAACCAGAAATTCCGCACCACCGTGGGGGATGACTGCTTCATCGGCTGCAATACCAACCTGGTGGCCCCCTGCACGGTGGAGGACGGAGCCTACACCGCCGCCGGCACCACCCTCACCTCTGTGGCCCCCAAAGACAGCCTGGTCCTCAGCCGGCTCCGCCCCACCGTCAAAGAGGGGTGGGCCGCCGAACACCGGGCCAAAAAGAACCGCTGACCGGCGCCGCCCTGACCGCTGCGCCGGACCGGAGCTTCCTCCGCTGCGCCAGCCCTGGGCACCTGTTTCCCTTGAAAGCAGAGAAAAATGTGAACAAAAGAGAACCATATTGTTCAGGAGGATTGTACTATGATTTCCCACGGTAAGGATATCAAGATTTTCACCGGCAATTCCAACCCCCAGCTGGCAAAGTCCATCTGCCAGAAGCTGCGGGTGCCCCTTGGCAACAACGAGTGCGGCACCTTCTCCGACGGCGAAAGCTACGTCTCCACCTATGAGACGGTGCGGGGCAGCGACGTATTCCTGATTCAGTCCACCGCCGCCTCCGGCGTGAAGGACCAGCCCGACTACCGCTCCGTCAACGACTATCTGATGGAGCTGCTGGTGATGATCGACGCCATGAAGCGGGCCTCCGCCGGGCGCATCACCGCCGTCATGCCCTATTATGGCTACGCCCGTCAGGACCGGAAGACCAAGCCCCGCGACCCCATCTCCGCCAAGCTGGTGGCCAACCTGCTGTCCACCGCCGGCGCTGACCGGGTACTGACCATGGACATCCACTGCCTCCAGATTCAGGGCTTCTTCGACATCCCCATGGACAATCTGGTGGGCAGCAACCTGTTTGTGGACTACTTCAGCGAGAAGTACGACGCGGAGCGGGACAACACCATCGTGGTCTCCCCCGACGTAGGCTCTGTCAGTCGGGTTCGGGGCTTCGCCCAGCAGCTGGGGATGCCTATGGCTATCGTGGACAAGCGCCGCCAGAAGGCCAACTCCTCCGAGGTCATGAACATCATCGGCACCGTGGAGGGCAAGAACGTCATCCTCCTGGACGACATGGTGGACACCGCCGGCAGCCTCTGCGGCGCGGCCAAAGCCCTGATCGAAATCGGCGGGGCCAAGCACGTGGTGGCCGCCGCCTCCCACGGCGTCCTGTCTGGCCCGGCCCTGGAGCGCATCGAGAACTCCGCCCTGGAGGAGGTGTTCTTCCTGGACACCATCGCGCCCCCCGCCAACCTGAAGAGCAGCAAGATCAAATACATCTCCACCGCAGAGCTGTTCGCCGAGGCCATTGAAAAGATTTATAACGATACCTCCATGAACGACATTTATCATCACTGATTTGCCTGCCACGGCAGACGTTCAGGGGCCGCAGACCTTCTGCGGCCCCTTGTGCCCGTTTCAAAAGTCTTTTCGTGGAGGGGTTCCGTGCTGCGTTTTCTCCGCTTCGTAGCGGAACGCCGCTTTTCCCTTACACAGTAGTAGAGCGTGAAGCCTAAATCTTTGCTTTTTTGTAGGGGCGGCCCTTGGCCG
>JAJQET010000222.1 GCA_021201515.1 Clostridiales bacterium
CCACCTGGTTGACCCCCATCAGGCCGTCGTCCACCACTACGGCCAGCTGGTAGGCGTAAATGCCGTCGCTGCGGCGGAGGATGAAATCGCCGCACTGGTCGGCCAGCTGCTCTCGGTATGCCCCCATGACGCCGTCACAGAAGGCCACCTCCGCCTCCGGCACGCGGACGCGGAGGGCGGGCTTCCGCAGCCGCCCCTTTTCCGCCACCTCTGCGGCGGTCAGGTTCCGGCAGGTACCGGCGTAGCGGGTGGTGCCGTCGCTGAGATGGGGCGCGGAGGCGGCGTGAAGCTCGCTCCTGGTGCAGAAGCAGGGGTAGAGCAGGCCCTGGCTTTCCAGCTGCTCCAACGCGGCCCGATAATATGCGCCGCGATTGCTCTGGTAATATTGGGGGCCGCCTGCGCTGCCGCCCTCGTCCCAGTCCAGGCCAAGCCAGCGGTAATCCTCCTCGATTTGGTCGCAGTAGGCCCGCTTACAACGGGCTGTGTCCAAATCCTCCAGCCGGAGGATTATCCTGCCTCCGACGCTGCGGACGCTGAGCCATGCCAGCAGCGCGGAAAAGGCGTTGCCCAGGTGCATCCGCCCCGACGGGGAGGGCGCAAAGCGGCCCACCACCGGTTCCTCTCTCATCGTATCTGCCCCCCTCTGATGCTGTCAGAAAAACAGGCGGACGGCTGACGCCATCCGCCTGTCAGGTTACTGTCTCTCATGCGGCGCTGCCGCAGGTCAGCGTCCGGGCCGGGGCATCAGTGATGCCCGCCGCCGAAGCCGCCGCCTCCGCCGCCGAAGCTGCCGCCGTGGCCGCCTCCAAAGCCGCCGCCGCTGCCGCCGAAGCTGCCGCCGTGGCCGCCTCCGCCGCTACGGGGACGGGACCCACCGCCGCCGGGGCCTCCGCCGAAGCCGCCAGGCCCACCGGGTCCGCGCCCGCCAGGGCCGCCGAAGCCGCCGGGTCCCCGTCCGCCAGGGCCGCCGAAACCGCCGGGCCCTCTGGGTCCCCGGGGACGGTTCCAGAAGAAGATGGGGCGGAACATGACAGGGGGCACCGCCATATGGCCGTACATGCCGTACCAGCGGTTATAACGCGCCCGGTCAATGGCATTCGCAATGATAACAATCAGGATAATAAGAACAATCAGTCCCATAAGCCACCCTCCGTTCGTGGAATTGTCATAGTAATAGTCGTCGTAATAGTAGTTTTTGGCAGCGTTGACGGAGGCGAAGTAGTCCTCCATGGCCTCCATCAGGGCCAGCACGCCGCTGTCGTAGTTGCCTGCGAAGAAGTCCGCAGCCAGGTAGGTGTCCAGGTAGGATTCATAGTCAAAGTCAGCGTAATTCCCCCCTTCGCGCAGATAGGCGTTCTCCCCGCCGATGTCCAGCACCAGCAGCATATCGTTGCTGCCCAGGTCCCAGTTGTTCGCCAGGGTCAGGCAGTAGTCCTCGCTGTCCCAGCCCTCTATGCTGTTGACCGTGGCCACGGCGACGTAGGCGTAATAGTCCACGTCCCACTTGCTGTTCCAGGCGCGAATCTGCTCCTCGGTTTCCTCGCTGAGAACATTGGCATCGTCCTCCACCCAGTTCCCCACGGTGACGGAGATCATGCTGACCGGCGCTGTGACGACGGAGTAACCGAGGCTCACCCCCACGATGATCGCGGTGATGACCAGCGCCACCGGGAATTTCTTCAAAATCTTCATAATCATTCCCTCCTGGGATAACGGGGCGGGGAATCAGCCGGGCGGTTTGGCAGGTCAGGGGCGCAGCTCCAGCAGCTTGGCCTTCAGCTCGCCTTCGATTTTGCCCAGTTCCACTTCCGCTTCCTGCCGCTTCTTGCGGCCCTCCACCTGAATCTTCATGACCTCGTCCAGGGTGGAGATCAGGTCCTCATTGGTCTTGCGGAGCGTCTCGATGTCCACAACGCCCCGCTCCGCCTCTTTGGCCGTGGCGATGGTGCCCATTTTCAGCATTTCGGCGTTCTTTTTCAGCAGTTCATTGGTCATGTTGGTGACGGCGTTCTGGGCCGCCGTGGCCTGACGGGAGCGCTCCAGCCCCAGGGACAGCACCATCTGGCTCTTCCACAGGGGGATGGTGTTCACCAGGGAGGTCTGGATTTTCTCAATCATCAGGGTGTCGTTGTTCTGGAGCAGGCGGGTCTGGGGCCCCATCTGGATGGAGATCATCCGGGTCAGCTCCAGGTCGTTGAGCTTCTTCTCGAACCGGTTCACCAGGTTTGCCATGTCGTTATAGGCCTGGGCGTCCTCCTGGGTGCCGGTCTGGATGGCCCGCTGACGAAGCTGCTCCAAATCGCCGGTCTTGACCTCATTCAGCCGTTTTTTCCCGGCGATGATATACATGGTCAGCTCTTTGCAATACTGCTGGTTCAGGTCAAACATCTGGTCCAGCATGGCCACGTCCTTCATCAGCGTCACCTGATGCTGCTCCAAAATCTCGCTGATTTTGTCCACATTCTTCTCCGCGCTGTTGTACTGGGCCTGAAGCTCGTCCGCCTTTACCTTGGCCTTGCGGAAGAAGCCCTTCTTCTGCTCCTGCTGGCCGGGGGCGCTGTTTTTCAGCTGGACCACCAGGCTGGACAGGGTCTCGCCCACCTCGCCCAAATCCTTGGTTTTCACGCTCTCCAGAGCGTGGTCAGAGAAGGCGGCGATGTTCTTCTGGGCCGCCGTGCCGTACAGCAGCACCTGCTGGGAGTCGGTGATGTCGATTTTCTTGGAGAAATCGTCCACGATTTTTCGCTCCGCCTCGGTGAGCATGGACTCGTCAATGACCACAGGCTTGGCCGCTGCGGCCGGGGCGGCGGGGTCCATGGTGCCCAGGGTCATGGCGCCGTTGAGCATGAACTTCATGTTGCCCGTGCCGCTGGCCCCCTTGCTGGCTGTGGAGATCTGTTCGCTGACATCGCTGGCCGGGAAAATAATCTCCGCATTGGACACGCGATAGTCCTCGATAAACACGATCTTAATCTTGTCATGGATCGACACGTCATTGTTGATGACGTTGGCCACGGAGTTGATCAGCTTGATCGTCAGCTTGGCGTTTACATACCCGGCTGCCGCCTTGTCACCGAAGATGAAGGTGCGGGGCACGATATCCAGGTCGGGATTGTCTCTCAGCTGATTGTACAGATACATCACATGAAGGATGTTCAGCAGCTGACGCTTATATTCGTGAAGCCGCTTTACCTGCACATCGAAGATCGAGTCGGGATTCACCTCCACATTGTTATTCTCCATGATGTATTTTATCAGGCGCAGCTTGTTCTGACGCTTGATCTCCCGATACTCTTTCCTCGCTTCCGGATCATCCGCATAGGGAATCAGCTTCTCCAGCTGCGACAGGTCAGTGATCCAGCCATCGCCGATCTTCTCCGTAATCCACAGCGCCTGCAGAG
>JAJQET010000124.1 GCA_021201515.1 Clostridiales bacterium
CGCTGACCGAGGTCTGCACCTGGCTGGCCAAACACATGGCCGCCGACGGCGAGGGGGCCAGCCGCCTCATCGCCTGCACCGTCTCCGGCTCCCGCAGCGAGGACGCGGCGGAGCGGCTCAGCAAGAGCATTGTCTCCTCCTCCCTGGTGAAGGCTGCCGTCTTTGGGGCGGATGCCAACTGGGGGAGGGTGGTCTGCGCCATGGGCTATTCCAGGGCGCCCTTCCGCCCGGAGTGTGTGGAGGTGCGCTTCGCCTCCGCCGCCGGGGAGATTCAGGTGTGCTATGAGGGGATGCAGGTGCTGTTCGATGAGGACAAGGCCAAGGAAATCCTCTCCCAGCCGGAGGTGGAGATTCTGGTGAACGTCCACGAGGGCGGCGCCAGCGCCACCTGCTGGGGCTGCGACCTGACCTATGAGTACGTCCGCATCAACGGAGAATGCCGCACCTGACCGGAGGGAGAACCATGTCCTATCTGTCCTCGGAACGCGCCAACGTCTTGATGGAGGCGCTTCCCTACATTCAAAAATACAGCGGGAAAACCGTGGTGGTGAAGTATGGCGGCAACGCCATGACCTCCGACGCCCTGCGGGACGCGGTGATGAGCGACGTGCTGCTGCTGAAGCTGGTGGGCATCAATGTGGTGCTGGTCCACGGCGGCGGGCCGGAGATCAACGCCATGCTGAAACGGCTGGGCAAGGAGTCCAAATTCGTGGACGGCCTGCGCTACACCGATGAGGAGACCATCGACGTGGTGCAGGAGGTGCTCTGCGGCAAGGTGAACAAGAACCTGGTGGCCGCCCTGAACCGCCGGGGGGGCAAGGCCGTGGGGCTGTGCGGCCTGGACGGGGCATTGTTCGAGGCCAGGGTGAAGGATATCCGCTACGGCCTGGTGGGGGAGATCACCAACGTCAACGCTCAGGTCGTCACCGACTGCATCAACGCCGGATATATCCCTGTGGTGTCCACCGTGGCCCAGGGCATCGACGCGGAATGTTCCTACAACATCAACGCCGACACCGCCGCCGCCCGGCTGGCCATCGCCCTCCACGCGGAGAAGCTGATTTTGCTCACCGACGTCCGGGGGCTCCTGATGGACCCCAAGGATGAGAGTACGCTGATCCCCATCGTCAACATTGCCGACGTGCCCGGCCTGAAAAACAAGGGCATCATCACCGGCGGCATGATTCCCAAGGTGGACTGCTGCGTGGAGGCCATCCGCTGGGGGGTCCGGCGCAGCCACATTCTGGACGGCCGCATCCCCCACTCCATTTTGATTGAAACCCTGTCCGACACCGGCATCGGCACCATGATTCTGTGACCCACCTGAGAAAGAAGGAAACGAGATGACATTTGAAGAACTGAAGGCCCTGGACCATCAGTACACCATGCAGACCTATGGCCGCTTCGACGTGGCGCTGGACCACGGCCAGGGCGCTACCCTGTACGACTTGGAGGGCCAGCCCTATGTGGACTTTGCCAGCGGCATCGGCGTGGCCTCTCTGGGCTACGGCCACCCCGCCTGGGTGAAGGCGGTGGAGGGGCAGGCGAAGAAGCTGGCCCACGCCTCCAACCTGTTCTACACCGAGCCTTACGCCCGGCTGGCGGAGAAGCTCTGCCTCCGCTCCGGTATGTCCGCCGCCTTCTTCGCCAACGGCGGCGCCGAGGCCAACGAGGGCATCATCAAGCTGGCCCGGAAGTACAGCTTTGACAAATACGGCCAGGGCCGGGCCACCATCATCACCCTCCACAACTCCTTCCACGGCCGTACCATCACCACCCTCCAGGCCACGGGGCAGGACGTGTTCCACAACTACTTCTTCCCCTTCACCGAGGGGTTCCGCTACGCCGGGACGCCGGATATGGCCGGGGTTCGGGCCCAGGACGGGGACGACGTCTGCGCCGTGATGATCGAGCTGATTCAGGGCGAGGGCGGCGTCCTCCCCCTGGACAAGGGATTCGTGCAGGAGCTGGCGGACTGGTGCGCCAGCAAGGACTACCTCCTGCTGGTGGACGAGGTGCAGACCGGCATCGGCCGGACGGGGAGCCTGTTCTGCTTCCAGCAGTACGGCATCCTCCCCGACGCCTGCACCTTCGCCAAGGGCATCGCCGGCGGCCTGCCCATGGCCGGCGTGCTGGCCAATGAGAAGTGCCGCAGCGTCCTGACCCCCGGCACCCACGCCACTACCTTCGGCGGCAACCCCGTGGCCGCGGCGGCGGCCCTGGCGGTGCTGGACACGCTGGATGACGATATGATGGCCCAGATCAACGAAAAGGGCCAATACCTGATGGACACCGTCCGCAGCTGGAACGCCCCCTGCGTGGACACGGTGCGGGGCATGGGCCTGATGGTGGGCATTGTTTTGAAGGACGGGGTGGACCGCGGCGCCCTGGTCAGCGCCATCTATGACCGCCATGTGCTGGTGCTGACCGCCGGGCCGAAGACCATCCGCCTGCTGCCCCCGCTGGTGGTCACAAAGGAAGAGATGGACGCGGGTCTGACCGTCCTCCGGGATGTGCTCTTGGGAGAATAACCCATGGACATCTACGAACAAATGCACTCCGGGGCGCTGTACTTTCCGGAGGACGAGGGTCTGATGGCCCGGCAGGCCCGGTGTATGGAGCTGCTCTATGACTACAACCAGACCCGCCCCTCCCAGGGCGAGCGGCGGAAGGCGCTGCTCCGTCAGATGTTCGCGGAGATCGGCGAGGGCTGCTATATCGAGCCGCCCCTCCACGCCAACTGGGGCGGCCACCACGTCCACTTCGGCAAGGACATCTATGCCAACTTCAACCTGACCCTGGTGGACGACACCCACATCTATGTGGGGGACGACACCATGTTCGGCCCCAACGTCACCGTGGCCACGGCGGGCCACCCCATCCTCCCGGAGCTGCGGGAGCAGGGCCTCCAGTACAACGCCCCCGTCCACATCGGGCGCAACTGCTGGCTGGGGGCTGGGGTGGTGGTGCTGCCCGGCGTCACCATTGGAGACAACACCGTGGTGGGGGCAGGCAGCATTGTGACGAAGGACCTGCCCGCAGGCGTGGTGGCGGTGGGGAACCCCTGCCGGGTGCTGCGCCCCATCGGGGAGCGCGACAGAGCGTTTTATTTTAAGGACAGACGGATTCAATGGCCGTGAGCGGCGGAACGCAAGTTTGTAATCCGTTTTGTACAGAAACCCCTCACCGGCGGCCACCCGTGGTTTCCCCATCCAGTAGGGGCGCACAGTGTGCGCCCGGCCTACCTTCCCTCCTTAGAAAAGGTGTGGTTGAAAGAAAAGAGGTTTTGCCCTCAGGCGGTGTCTCCTTAGATAACGTTCGCTATCGAGACTTTGCCCGGCCTTCCCTGCCAGGAAGCGGGGCCTACTTTTCTTGCTCCGCCAAG
>JAJQET010000043.1 GCA_021201515.1 Clostridiales bacterium
TTGAGCCGCCTTCTTTTGCTACTTTTCTTGGCGGAGCAAGAAAAGTAGGCCCCGCCCTGGCAAGGGCAAAAACCTGTTTCCTTTCTCAATCCTTACCTAAGGAGCGCATCCCCTTCCATTGATGACGCTGCGGACATCGGGAATCCCTTGCCAATCCCCCCGGACTTTGCTATACTGTTAGCAACAGGATTGATAAAGGGGGTACCTTCCATGAAAGACTACGGCGCAATCGCCGAGGGCTACTTCCGACAGGGGTGCAGCTGCGCCCAGAGCGTGGCCGCCGCCTTCTCCGAGGAGCTGGGGATGCCGGAGGAGCAGGTGCTGCGGATGCTCAGCGGCTTCGGCGCGGGCTTCGGACGGCTGCGGGAGGTCTGCGGTGGCTTCTCCGGGCTGACCTTCGTGATCTCCACCCTGTACGGCTCGGCGGACCCCGCCAAAAAGGGGGAGATTTACGCCATCATTCAGGCGCTGGCGGGGGAGTTCAAGGCCCGCAGCGGCGGCAGCCTCCGGTGTAAGGAGCTGCTGGGGCTGGAGCAGCCGGAGGGGGTAGCCTCCCCCAGCCCACGGACGGCGGACTATTACGCCAGCCGCCCCTGTCCCGCCCTGGTGCGGATGGGGGCGGAGCTGTGCGGGGCCTATCTGGAGGCCCACACGGTGGAGGGTGTTTCCCTCCGCGAGAAAGCATAAAGGAACCGGGGTTTTGCTCTGACAGGGCAAAACCCCGGTTTCCATATCCATGGGCATCCAATGGAACCGCCCTGACGGAAACCCGCCCTGCCTCCCATTCGGGCGGCGGGGCAGGTTGTTGTCCGTCACTCCACCGGCTGATTCACCACGCCGGCGAAGAGGATGGTGTCCGTATCGCTGGTGATGGCGAAGAGGAAGGGCCGGTCCAGCACGAAGTCCACGATGTCCATCGGGCCCTCCAGGGCGGCCTCGTCGGCGGCGAACATGGTGTAGGCGGCGGCCTCCACCCCGTCCTCGTCCACGGTGACCCTGGCGGCGTGGGTGGCGGTGCTGAGGACGGCGGCCACATCGGTCAGGGAGGAGAAGTCAGCGATGTCGGCGTCGAACACATCCGTCACCCCCAGGGCCTCCAGACCGTCCTGCAAATTCAGGTCGTCGGACACGTCGAACTTTGGCAGGGACAGGTTCACCTCGCAGAGCTCGCAGCCCTCCCAGTCCGTGCCGGCCTCGACCATGTCCAGCACCTGGCCGTCCGTCAGCAGGCTGCTGACCTCCACTCCCTCGTCAGGGAGGATGAGCCACATTCCGCCGCTGTTCATCAGGCTGCGGTAGACTGCGCCGAACTGGTCGCCCCGGTAATAGTTTGACTCATCGGATTGGTGCATAAAGGTGCAGGTTAGGTCGCCATTGGGGGTGTGGAAGGTGTCCGACGTGTTGTTGCCCTCCCAGAACGCGTCCGACCAGGCCGCCTTGTAGTAGATGGTGGTGGCCAGGGCCATGACGGTGTACTGGTTCAGGGTCACGCCGCTGGCCTGCTCCTCCAGCAGACCGCCGGTCTGCTCGTTCAGCCAGCTCTGGAGGGCCTGATTCACCGCGTCCGACCCCATCTTCCCCCAGTAGGTGGAGGCGTAGTAGGTCTCCGCCAGGGTGTCCAGGGTGTCCTGCTGATAGGGGAGGCTGTCGCTGAGCCACAGGGAGCTGGCCAGGAGGCTGGTGACGGTGCCGTCGTCACAGTAGTTCCCCTTCCACAGGGCGTTGGCCTGGGTGCGGAGGGTCTCCAGGCTGTCCACCCCCAGCAGGGTCAGGATCTGGGCCTGGCTGTTCCCGCCGGTAGTCTCCGCCAGCATGGCCAGGGCCAGGTAGATGTTCAGGGGGGAGTAGGCGGCGTTCTCCCCGTTTGCGGTGGTGAGGAACTGGGCCATGGTGGCGGAGACGAAGTCGTTATAGTCCTCCGGGTAGTCCTCCGCGCAGGCCAGGCGCTCCTGCCTCAGCGCCCGCCAGGCGTCATAGGCGTCGTCGTCCCAATGATCCTCGTCGGGGAAGTCCACCGTCTCCGGGTACTGGGCCGACGCCAGGAGGGAGACGGTGCCGGAGGTGTTGTCCGAGGCGGTGTTCTCCCTGCCGGTGGTGTCTGAGACGGAGGACTCCCCGCCGGTGGTGCTGTCTGAGGCGGAGGAACCGCCGCCGGCGCTGCCGTCCGGGTTGGAGGGCTCCCCGCCGGTGCAGGCGGCCAGGGTCAGCGTCATGGCCAGGGCCAGAATCAGTGCAATGAGCTTCTTCATGTTGATTGCTCCCTTCGTTTTGATTGTTGGCGCAGCTGCGCCGAAGGTGTGGGCTGCTTTCATCTATGCAGACGCAAAGGGGGGCGGGGTGGTTGCAGGAAAACGGAATAATTTCGCTGTCAGCTGTTAGTGGCCGGTGACTGGTGGTTGGCCGCCCCTGCGGGGCGGAGTTGTTGGCTGTTAGCGGCCCTTCCGCCCGCAGGCGGCCCCCCGGACAGGGCCGAACAAAGGAGTTCCCCCCGGCGAAGGGAACCTTCACCGGGGGGCGGGAGAGAAAGAGAAGAAAAAGAGAGTAGAGCGTTCCGCTCTGTATGATGTAGTATAACAGAGGTGCCGGGGGAAATGTTGGACAAATTCCAAACTTTTTTTGAATAAACTGTGACAGCCCCGGGCTGAAGGGCCCGGGTTATCCCGCTGCGGCGTCCGGGTGGGAACCGGAATCGCCCTTCCCTCTGCGGTACTGGACGGCGGCGCTGACCGCCAGCACTGCCACCAACACGACGGTGGCCACATTGGTGGCAGCCAGCTCACCGGCCAGCTTCGCCCCGCCGGCGCTGGTGAGATTCAGCCAGACGCTGGGCACCAGGGCAGTCAACGCCGCCACGTCCACCACCACCAGCAGCACCGCCGCCACGATGGTGGCGATCAGGAACGCCCTGGCCCGCTTCGTCGCCCGCTGGGGGGCGAAGGCCTGGGGGGAACCCAGCCTGGTGAGGGCCATGACCTCCGCAAGCTCCGGGTCGTGGTCGGCAGAGAACTCGGTGTAATACTGGTGGGCTTGCCGGGCAGCCCTCTGCCCCACCAGATACCGGTCGTCCTCCGCCGCCCCGGAGGCCGCCTGGTCGCACCACCGGCGCAGGGCGGGGGTCAGCGTTTCATACAGCTTTTCATATTCCATCATTGTTAATACCACCTTTCTAAAATGATTCTTAGTTTTGTTCTAGTTTTGGGAGAGAGTCTTTCCTGTTTTTACACCTAGCCTGGTGCCAGCAACTGAAAAATGCAGTCTATCCTGGGATGAGGGGAATAACGAAGCCGCACAGTCAGATTTTCACGACCAACGGATGATAGAAAAGTTCCCCAGCCGCCATCGGCGGCAGCTTTGGTGCGTAACAAGTCACATCGTCTCTGACGG
>JAJQET010000300.1 GCA_021201515.1 Clostridiales bacterium
GCAGCCTTGGCTCCAGGAAAAGCTGGGGCTGCCCCATCCGGCCTATTACCATGTCCCCCTGCTGTACGGCGGGGACGGCCACCGCCTGTCCAAGCGGCAGCGTGACATGGATCTGGGCGCTCTGCGGGCGGCAGGGATACCCCCGGAGGCGGTGGTGGGGCAGTTGGCCTGCTGGGCCGGGCTGCTGGAAGCGCCGGAGCCGGTGACGGCCAGGGAGCTGATTCCCCTCTTTTCCTGGGAGAAGGTGGGGCAGGCAGACATTCTGGTCCCCGAGACGGTCATTGACCGTTAAGAAAGGAAATAACGGCTCAGCGGAGGCGCCTCCGCTGAGCCGTTTTCCGCTGTCACTGGGCAACGGTGTAAAGCGCGTAGAACAGTCCCTTTTTCGCCATCAGCGCGTCAAAGGTGCCCGTCTCCACCACCGCGCCATCCTTCATCACGAGGATTTGGTCATAGCGCACGAGGAGGGCCTTCTCCAGCGTGTGCGTGACCACGATGCGGGTGACGCCCGACAGGTTCAGCAGGTCAGAGGACACCTGATAGGCAGTTTCCGCATCCAGGGAGGCGGTGGCCTCGTCCACCAGCAGAACCGCCGCCCTGCGCAGCAGGCTGCGGGCGATGGCGATCCGCTGCTTCTCCCCGCCGGACAGCCCCGCGCCCCCTTCGCCGCAGAGGCAGTCCTCTCCCCGGTCTGCCACCAGTCCGGTCAGGTTGGCCATGCGGAGGGCGGCGGCCACGTCCTCCTCCGGGAAGTCCCGGAACATGGTGACGTTCTCCCGAAGGGTGGCGTTGAATACAAAGACCGTCTGCTGGATGGATGCCACCAGGTCGGACAGGGACGCGTTGCTGATGTCCCGCCCCTCCACGCCGTCATAGGTGATGCTGCCCTGATAGTCGGCGGCAGCGCCCCGCAGCAGATGGAGCAGGGTGGATTTTCCGCAGCCGGAGCTGCCCACAATGGCGTAGCACTTGCCCGCCTCAAAGGCGGCAGAGACCCCGTGGAGCACCTCCCGCCCCGCTTCGTAGCAGAAGGACACATCTGGCAGCCGGATGCCCTGCTCCAGCCTGGGCGGGACGGACAGGCCGCCCCTGTCGCTATTCCGGCAGAGGATGCCGGCCATCTTTTCCAGCAGTCCCACAGCGGCCCTCCGGGCGGTCAGCAGACCGGGCAGCTCCGAAATGGGCGTGACGATGCAATTCATCAGGTTGACAAAGGCGATCACCGTGCCTACCGTGATGTTCCGTCCGGACTGCACCATCCACACCCCGGCAAAAAAGACGCCAAACTGAGCGAGCAGCCCGGCAGCGATGCTCACCGCACTGACAGACAGCCGCAGCCGCCGCTTTTGGCGCTTTTTCTCCTCCAGCGCGCCGTTTCTGTCGGACAGGAGGCGCAAAAACGCCCCCTCTGACCGAAAGCTCTTAACCACGGAAAACCCGCTGAGGCAGTCCTTCAGCGCGGCGGTGAAGGACGCGTTGTCCTCTGACACCTGCCGTTCCAACGGCTCCAGCCGCCGGCCGACGCCCATGGACGCCGCCATGGGGAGGACGGTCAACACCGCCACCACCGCCGTCAGCAAGGGGGAGAGGTACAGCATCAGCAGGAACGCCCCGCAGAAGGCCAGCAGGTTTCCGATGATCTGGAACTCCGCCTCCAGGTAGTCCCGCTCGATGACGGCGACGTCGTTGGACAGGGCGGACAGATAGGCGGAGGTGGGCTCCCGCTCAAAGGAGGCGAGGCTCTTTCCCAACAGCTTTTCCAGAACCAGCGTTTTATACTGCTCCATGGCGGTGCGGAGGAACCGGGGCTGCACCGCCCGGCTCAGCAGCGAGACTAGCGTGAACAGCAGCAGATAAACCGCAATCATCAGTGCCAGAGTTTCCAGGCTTTTCACCCCCGCTTCGCCGGAGATGGCGTTCATCAGCTCCATCAGAATCCAGGAGATGCCCAGCAGCAGCGCCTGGGTCAGCGCAGTCGCCAGGACGGACAGGGCAAACGCCCCGTGATTGCGGGCATAGAAGGCAGCCCGAAGGGTTTTGGCGGACAGCGCCGCCGGCTCATTCCGCGTTTTCATGGTGTTCATCCTTTCTTTTTACATACATTCGGAAGGTATGTATTGTTGCAAAAAAGAGCGCCGCCAGGCTGGCGGGTTGGCGGTCTGCGGTGCGTTTCCCGTGGGAAACGCCCGCAAAGCACCTGCTTACGGCTCCCCATCCCCATAGATTCCGGTGCAGACCTGGTCGATAAACTCATCCGTTATCAGCGGGATGCCGAAGTGGGCGTACATCTCTTGAATCAGCTCCAGCTTGCGCCGCTCCCCCTCCGGCGAGGCGGGATAGACCGTAGGGCCCAGCCACAGCTCCAGCAGAGAGAGCAGCTCCGCCAGCTCCTGGGCGTAGTCGGTGTGGATGGAACCGTCCCGCTGCCCCTCCTGAATCAGCGCCAGCAGACGGGGAGACAGATTGTCCCGGTTCCCGCGGATCATGTTGGGCAGGATGTGGGGGTTCTCTCACAGGGGAACGCACTGCCTGGAGATACCGCTATTTTCCGGGGTGGTGTGGTACTCCTGGTTGCGCCGCAGAACATACCGGAGCTTCTCCAGCCCGTTCAGCCCCGTCTGCTGCTCCATATCATGAAAGACGTCGGCCTCGCTGTACATATCGTCCTTCAGCGCCGTCAGAATTTCTTCCTTGGATTTGAAATGGTGGTAGATGGCCCCCTTGGTCAGTCCGTCCAGCTGGTCCACGATGTCCTGAATCGTGGTATGCTCATACCCCTTTTCCAGAAAGAGCCGCCGCGCTGCCGTCAAAATCTTCTCCACCGTCTCCTCCGGGTATTTGTTTCTCGCCATAGGTTCGCCCTCTTACATTCATTCGGTATGTATGTTATACCACAGGGGACAGCCGCTGTCAACCCCCTTCCAGGAAATCGCCGGAAATTCCCCCAGGCGGTTCACCCGCCGAGCAGCTCCGCCAGCAGAGCGGCGGGTTCCTCTCCTGCGCAGCCGTCCGGGTCGGTGAGCAGTCCTCCGCCCTCCAGATTCCACCGGAACCTGCCTGCGTTTGGTTCAGGGGCGACGGCGGTGTACGCCCCATAGCGGCAGAGCACGGCGCGGTATCGCTTACTCCAACGGGGGTAACAGGCGCGCATATAGTGGTCCGCCAGATAATAGGCTTCGCAGTCCCGCCGTTCCTCCGGGCTGAGGGCGCTGATCTGCACACCGCCCCCCGGTGCGCCGGTGACGCTGGGGGACGGCGTGGCGTGGAGGATGACAATGCTGCCGTCCCGGCAGGTGCCCAGGGCCAGCCAGACGTGGCCCCCCATGCGGGCCCCCGGCCCCGGCGGGGGGCGGGCCGGCCCACGGAGGGGGCGGGGGGGGACAG
>JAJQET010000019.1 GCA_021201515.1 Clostridiales bacterium
GCATAGCGGGCGGCCCCGCCTTTGCCGCCGCCCTGCGGCAGGAGGCGATCCGCTTCATCCGCGAGGTGAAGAAGGCTTCCCCCTCCAAGGGCATCATTGCGAAGGACTTCCCCTATCTGGACATCGCACGGGACTACGAGGCGGCGGGGGCGGACTGCATCTCCTGCCTGACGGAACCCAAATGGTTTTTAGGCTCTGACCAGATTTTCCGGGAGATTCGCGCCGCCGTCTCCATTCCCATGCTGCGGAAGGACTTCGTGGTGGACGAATATCAGATTTATCAGGCCAAGGTCATGGGGGCGAACTGCATCCTGCTGATCTGCGCCATTTTGGACACTGCCACGGTGGCCCGGTACCTGGAGCTGTGCCATCGGCTGGGGCTGGCCGCCCTGGTGGAGGCCCACGACGCGAAGGAAATCGCCTCCGCCGTGGAGGCGGGGGCGACCATCATCGGGGTGAACAACCGGAATTTGAAGGACTTTTCCGTGGACTTCTCCAACGCCGCCCGGCTGCGGGACCTGATTCCCCCGGAAGCCCTCTATGTGGCGGAGTCCGGGGTGAAAACCCCGGCGGACGTGGCCTCCCTCCGGTCCATCGGGGTGGACGCCGTACTGATCGGGGAGACGCTGATGCGCGCCCCGGACAAGAAGCGGATGCTGGACGCCCTGAAAGGGGGCTGACCCATGACGAAAATCAAGCTCTGCGGCCTGCGGCGGCTGGAGGACATCGCCGCCGTCAACGCCGTCAGGCCGGACTACGCCGGGGTGATTCTGGCCCGGAACCCCAAGTTCTGGCGGGCCGTCTCCCCGGAACAGGCCGGGCGGATGCGGGAGGCCCTGGACAGCGCCATTCCCCTGGTGGGGGTGTTTGTGGACGACGACCCGGCCTATCTGGAGGGGCTGCTCCGGGCCGGGGTCATCGACATTGCCCAGCTCCACGGCCATGAAACAGCGGACACCATCCGCGCCCTGGCTGACCGAACTGGAAAGCCCGTCTGGAAGGCCTTCCAGGTGAAGACCCCGGCGGACGTGGCAGCCGCCGTCCAGACCCCGGCGGCTATGCCCCTCTTAGACAGCGGCACCGGCTGCGGCGTCACCTTTGACTGGAGCCTGGTGGCAGGGGTATCCCGCCCCTTCCTGCTGGCGGGTGGGCTGACGCCGGAGAACCTCTCCGCCGCCATCGCCCAGGTACACCCCTGGGGGGTGGACATCTCCAGCGGCATCGAGACGGACCGCCTGAAAGACCCGGACAAAATGCGCCGGGCGGTGGCCGCCGTCCGCGCCCTCCCCTGAACGGCTATTTTACAAGTAAAGGAGCAATTCCCCATGTCAAACGGAAAATTCGGCATTCACGGCGGGCAGTATATCCCGGAAACGCTGATGAATGCAGTGATTGAGCTGGAGACAGCCTACAATCAATATAAGGACGACCCGGACTTCCAGGCCGAGCTGACCACCCTCCTGAATGGCTACGCCGGCCGCCCCTCCCTGCTGTACTATGCGGAGCGGATGACCAACGACCTGGGCGGCGCGAAGATCTACCTGAAACGGGAGGACCTGAACCACACCGGCGCCCACAAAATCAACAACGCCCTGGGTCAGGCGCTGCTGGCGAAGAAGATGGGCAAGACCCGCCTCATCGCCGAGACCGGCGCAGGCCAGCACGGCGTGGCCACCGCCACGGTGGCGGCCTACCTGGGCATGGAGTGCGACATCTATATGGGCAAGGTGGACATGGAGCGGCAGGCCCTGAACGTCTACCGGATGCGGCTCATGGGGGCCAGAGTCCACGGGGTGGAGTCCGGCACCGCCACGCTGAAAGACGCCTGCTCCGCCTGCTTCCGGGAGTGGACCAGCCGCATTGACGACACCCATTATCTCCTTGGCTCCTGCATGGGGCCGCACCCCTTCCCTACCATCGTCCGGGACTTCCAGGCCGTCATTTCCCGGGAAATCAAATCCCAGATTCTGGAGGCCGAGGGACGGCTGCCTGACGTGGTGCTGGCCTGCGTGGGCGGCGGCTCCAACGCCATCGGTACCTTCTACAACTTCCTGGAGGACAAGGACGTGCGGCTCATCGGCTGCGAGGCCGCAGGCCGGGGCATCGACACCAAGGAAACCGCCGCCACCATCAACACCGGCTCCCTGGGCATCTTCCACGGCATGAAGAGCTACTTCTGCCAGGACGAGTACGGGCAGATCGCCCCGGTGTACTCCATCTCCGCCGGGCTGGACTACCCCGGCATCGGCCCGGAGCACGCCTGGCTCCACGACATCGGCCGGGCGGAGTACGTCAGCATCACTGACGAGGAAGCGGTCTGCGCCTTTGAGTACCTGAGCCGCACCGAGGGCATCATTCCCGCCATCGAGTCCGCCCACGCCGTAGCCCAGGCCATCAAGCTGGCCCCCACCATGGGGAAGGACAAGCTGATGGTCATCACCCTGTCCGGGCGGGGCGACAAGGACTGCGCCGCCATGGCACGCTACAGAGGGGAGAATTTGTACGATGATTAAGATTGCTGACGCATTTCAAAACGGGAAGGCGTTCATCCCCTTCCTGACCTGCGGCGACCCGGATCTGGCCACCACGGAGCGTTTAGTCTGCGCCATGGCGGAGCGCGGCGCGGATTTGATTGAGCTGGGCATCCCCTTCTCCGACCCCACCGCCGAAGGCCCCGTCATTCAGGAGGCCAATGAGCGGGCGCTGCGCAAGGGCTGCACCACTGACGACGTGTTCGCCCTGGTGAAGCGCCTCCGCACCGAGGACGGCCTCACCATCCCCCTGGTGTTCATGACCTACGCCAACGTGGTGTTCCACTACGGCAGTGAGCGCTTTCTCCGGAACGCGGCGGAGGCGGGGGTGCAGGGCCTCATCCTCCCCGACGTGCCCTATGAGGAGAAGGAGGAGTTCGACGGGGCCTGCACCGCCGCCGGGCTGGAGCTGATCAGCATGATCGCCCCCACCTCCCATGACCGGATTCGGACCATTGCCTCCGAGGCGAAGGGCTTCCTCTACTGCGTGTCCTCCCTGGGGGTCACCGGCGTCCGTTCCAACATCACCACCGACATCGGCGCCATGATTCAGTTGGTGCAGGAGGCCAGCGACATCCCCGCCGCCGTGGGCTTCGGCGTCTCCACGCCGGAGCAGGCCAGGGCCATGTGCGAAAGCGCCGATGGCGTCATTGTCGGCTCCGCCATCGTGAAGCTCATCGCTCAGTATGGGGCGGACGCTGTCGCGCCCGTGGCGGAGTATGTGCGCAGCATGAAGGACGCCATTCGCTGAGTTTCCATTCAGGTTCATAACACGAAAAACAGCCGCGCCCCCCCCCGGGGGGTAAACCCCCCCCGGGGCGGGGTTGTAGGGGG
>JAJQET010000040.1 GCA_021201515.1 Clostridiales bacterium
TCAAAGGCGTCCATCTGGTTCCAGCCGCCGTACATCCCGCTGGAGTCGTTGCCCCCGGCGGCGTTGATGCCGTCGTCGGTGGCAGTGAGCTGGATGTCCCCGCCGGAGATCTCCACCGTCTGCCCCTCCAGCCCCTCGTAGCAGTTGGAGATGGTGATGGCGCCGCCGGTGATGGTCAGAGCGTCGTCCGCGTGGAACCCGTCGTCCCCGGTGGCGATCTGGAAGGTGCCGCCGGTGACGGTCAAATCAGCGTTGGAGTGCACGGCGTCGTCCGCCGCGTCGATGGTGAAGGTGCCGCCGGTGATGGTCAGGTCGCCGGTGGCCTTCAGGCCCTTGGTGCTGGTGGTGGTGTCCTCCGTGACGGCGGCCGTTTGGGTGACGGAGGCGCCGGAGACGGTGGTGCCGGAGGAGCCGCCTGCGGCATTGCCGCCGGACTGCTGGAAGCGGTTGTAACGGTCGTCAAAGCTCTCGGCGGTGGAGGAGCCGTTTTCGCTGCCTCCGCCAACGGTAATCGTGAAGTCCCCGTCCTCAATAAGGAGGGCGGCGCTGGCGCTGATGCCGTCCCCGTCCGCCGTCAGCACGAAGGTGCCGTCTGCGATATAGACGTAGCCCAGGGAGGCGTCGTCGGAGTTTTCCGCCTGGATGGCGTCCTTCCCGGCGGTGATGGTGACGGTGCTGCCGGTGATGCGGATGCTGTCGTTGGCGGAGAGGCCGTGGCTGGCCGCCGTAATGGTGTAGCTGCCGCCGGCCAGCACCAGGTCGTCCTTGGAGACGATGCCGTGGCCCGCCGGGGATTCCACCGTCAGGGAACCGCTGCCGTTCAGGGTCAGGTCGTCCTTGGAAAAGACGGCCGCGTCAATACTGTTCTCGTCAATGGCCACATATTCCTCCCCGCTGGAGAGGGTGTTCTCCGTCCCCTCCGCCAGGGTGAGGAATACCTTATCCGCCTGGCAGACGTAGATGGCGGCGGAGGTCTCGCTGTGGATGGTGACGCCGTTTAAGACCAGCTGCACCTTGGACTGGCTGTCCGTGTTGACGATAATCATGCCGTCCGTCAGGCTGCCAGAGAGGATATAGCAGCCCTCTTGGGTGATGGTGACGGTGCCGCCGGAGATGTCCACCCCGTCCCCGTCGCAGGTGGCGGTGTCGCCGGTGAGGGTGATGGTGACGGCGCTGCCTGCGTCATAGCTGCCCGCCAGGTCCCGGTCGGTGAACATATCGGAGGTGTCCAGGGCATAGGAAACGTCGTCGGCGGTGTCCTCCGTCCCGGTAGAGGTATCCTCAGACGCGGCGGCGTCCTCTGTTGCGGACGCCGTTTCGGCGCTGGCCCCTCCGCTGCCGCAGGCGGTCAGGGTCAGGGCCAGGGTCAGGCATAGGGCAAGGAAACGAAACCCCTTCATATACAGCACCCCTTACAGCTCTGCCAGGTGACTTTCCTGACGGGAGATGGTGATTTCCAGATTGCCGTTGCGGCAGCGCAGCTGGTCCAGCAGCTCCTTCTCCCTGTCCACGTCCTTCAGGGTCAGGTCGTAGGTCAGGCGGAACAGGCTGCCCATGTTGGTGGTTTTCACGGAGGACAGGGTGCAGCTGGTGGTGTAAGTCTCGAACAGGTCGTCAAAAACGCCGGAGTAGTCCAGATCCTCCGGAATGGTAATGCGCAGCGTCCGGTACAGCGCGTCCCGTTTTTCCATCCGAAGGCCCACACGGCTATAGATCATGCTGATGAGGCTCATCAGGACGGTGAACAGGAAGGCGTAGCCCAGGTAGCCCATGCCGGTCAGCAGGCCCGCGCCCATGGCCATGAAGATGACGCTGATCTCCTCCCCGCTGCCGGGGGCGGAGCGGAACCGCACCAGGCTGAAGGCGCCTGCCACAGCCACGCCGACCCCCACGTTGCCGTTCACCACCATGATGACCACACAGACCACGGCGGGCAGCAGGGCCAGGGTGATTTCAAAGCTTTTGGAGCTGCGGTTTCCGTACAGATGGGCCAGGGCCAGCACCAGACCGCAGAGCAGGGCGCTGCCCAGGCAGAGCAGGAAGTCAGACACGGCGATCACCGCGGTCTGGCTGGTGTCAAACAGCCCGTTGAACAGTTCGCTCAGCATAGAAAAAACTCCTTTCTCTGGTAGTGGTGGTCGTAGGGACAGGATGGGTTTGGGGGTAAATCATCTGTTCATAGGCAGTGCCATATTTGGAGAAGGAGGTACGGTAGATGCGCCCCTCCGTCAGGAGCTGGGTCATCCACAGGGGATAGCCGCCGGAGACCTTGATCTCCATCAGCGTCCGGTCCTTCGCCAGCACCGGGGTGCCATAGGCCGGGCTTTGGAGGGAAAGATCCGTCTGACGGGCCAGAATGTTTTCGTCAAAGGTGACGCGGAAGTCGCTGCCGTCCAGGGCGTAAAAGGCCTCCCGCTCATAGGACAGGAATACCATTGGTTTTAACCCCTGATAATAGTCCAGGAAGTAGGCAATCTCCCGGCCGATCTGGGCATCCGGGGCCTGCATTGTCCCCTCCAACAGCCAGGCCATGGCCGCCTGCTCCGGCAGGGAGATGCGGCGTTTGTAGACCACGGAGTCATATTTCTTTTTCAGCTCCACAAAGACGGGGGAATCCTCCGTGGCCTGGGCGTAGCTGCGCAGGCGGAGCTTTTCCTTATAGGCGGGCTTCTCCATGGAGCGGCGGGCCAGACGGAAGGTGTCCGTGTCAAAGTAGAGGTTGCGGATGGTGGTGCGGCGGTACTGATCCAGCTTCATATAGGGGGCGATGCCCTCCAATACCATCTGCTTCTGTTCCGGGGTCAGCAGATATTTCAGCTCATAACGCTTAAACGTACCTTGGTAAGCCATGGGGGATGATGCTCCTCTCAATGTTTGTAAGAAAAGAATACCCGAAAAAGCTTAAACCAACTTGAAAAAATGTCAAGTCTTTGCAAATAAATTGTAAAGGAAAAGTCTGCATTTGTCAATAAATTGTGAATGGGATCAAATTGGGCGGCGGGGTGGAGGAAACGGACCCTTTCTTTATTTCAGAACGGCTGCCTCCCGGCACATTCCCCGGCTTGGCCCGGAAAACAGCCGCTTTTTTCATTTTTTCCTCTTGCAAAACCGTTGCCGCTGTGCTATAAATAGAACCAACAGGCTGAGAATGGGAAAATGACGGAGCCTGTGCGCGGCAGAGAGCCCTTGTCACCGGCTGAAAGCAGGGGCAGCGTACACCGTCTGGTTCGCCCGGGAGCCGCTGTGGAGACACAAGCCGTTCGTCCGCGTTAAGGCGTCAAGCGGCCCGCAGAATCTGCGGGCAATGCGGGTGGTACCGCGGAAGGGTTTGCCTTTCGTCCTGCTGTTGGC
>JAJQET010000238.1 GCA_021201515.1 Clostridiales bacterium
GCCCGGAGCATTTACCGGAAGCGGGAGGCGGAGGGGCTGGCCCTGGGCCATCCGGAAGGGGCCACCCTGCCCTCTGCCGGCCCCCAGGCCATGGCCGACGAGGTGCGCCGATTCCTGTGGCATAAGGTGAAGGGCATCCTGCCCTATCATTTTGCGTTCAGCGCCGTGGTGGCGGTGGAAATTCTCTTTTTCTGGCCGGAGGACGCGCTGGAGCGGATTTTGACCAGGATTCCCGGCCTGTTTTACCTCCAGATGTTCGGCTTCACCATCGACTCCTTTGTGCAGGTGGAATGGTATGTCTCCTCCATGCTGATCGCCATGGCCATCCTCTACCCCCTCTGTAAGCGGTACTACACAGCCTTCACCCACCTGTTCGGGCCGGTGGCCGCCTTTTGTTTTCTGGGATATATGTATGTGGTTCAGGGGAAGCTGAGCGGGCCGGAGCTGGTCACCGGCGTCACCTTCCAGGGCAACTGGCGTGCCCTGGCGGAGCTGACCCTGGGGATGTGCTCCTTTGAGGTCTGCCGCTGGATGGAGGGGCGCACCTTCACCCGGAGGCAGCGGGGCCTGCTGTCCCTGGCGGAAGGGGTGGGCTACGGCGGGGCGCTGCTGTATGCCTGCAGCACCCTGTCCGCAGAGCTGGAACTCACCGCCCTCCTGTTCCTCTGGGTGGCTGTGACCATCTCCTTTAGCCAGAAGGGCCTGCTGGGGGAGAGCAGGCTGTTCCAAAACCCGGTCTGCCTCTGGCTGGGGGCGGTGAGCCTCCCCATCTACCTGTGTCAGAACCCGGTGCGCCACTGGTTCAACCACTGCTGTGAGGGCCTGCGGGGGCGGGAGCAGTTCCTGCTCACCGTTGCCGTGGTGCTGCTGGTGGGGGTCTGTGCATACTGTATCCGGTCCGCCCTGAGCAGGCGGCGGGCGGTCAGGGGAATCGGTGGCTAGGCACGCCCCTGCGGGGCGTGAGCTGTTAGTGACCCCTCCGCCGTCAGGCGGCAGTTCCGGCGCTGTGCGCCTTCCTGCCCTGAAAGGCAATGTTGTCAATGTAAGAGGAACCCCCTCCATCGGCTGTCGCCGGTGGAGGGGGTTTACGCAGCGTTTCCTTTTTGTATAGATACAGGAAATAATTGCTATTTGTATTCTTGTTTTTTCAAATGAAGCGCAGATGTGGAGACGGATGGGACCGGGCGCACAAAGCGCCCCTGCGGAGAAGCGGAAATGCCGCTTGACGGCGGAGCTGTCGGCGCAGCCGACTGAGGGGTGGCTAACAGCCAGCAGCTTACGCCCCCACAGGGGCGTCTGGCCACCAGCCACTAACAGCTAACAGCTGCCGCCCCGCAGGGGTGTCCAGCTATTACACCGCCGCCGTCAGCGCCCAAAGCACCCCAACCAGCGCCCCGCCGGCCAGAAACCAGGCCCAGCCGGGCAGCCGCTGGTACCACCTGGCCCCCTGGGGCCGCTCCGTGTTCCGGCGGATATACCCCGCCGCCACCCGCCGGGCCTCCTCCACCACCTGCTCGGCGGTGACGCCGTCCTGGTGGAGGGCGTCCTCCTTCATCAGGAAAATCGCCTGGTCAAAAAACCGGGGGTCAGGGGCACGCACCACGATGACCCGCCGGGAGATCCCTTTTACCATGAGTCGGTACACATCCTTTTTTATGATAGACCTAGCATAACCCGCCTGCGGAAAATTTATACAGTTTATGCAGGCGGTTCCTCCGCCTCCTGTAAAATCCCTTTTGAAAAAACAGAAAAAACCGGCCGGAAAACCAATGACAAACGGGGAAAATGCGGTTATAATAATGGGGATTCAAAAACGGGGCCTGCCGCCCCGCCGGTGGGAACCGGTTCCGGAGCCGAAGGGGAGGGCGAACCTGTCCCCGCCGCAGCGGGCCGGGCGATTCCCATCAGACCCATGCTATGCGGAAGGAACAGTTACCATGTATGATTATCAGGAGCGGGTGCTGCCCAACGGGGTGCGCATCCTCAGCGAACATATCCCCGCCATGTCCTCTGCCACGGTGGGCATCTGGGTGGGCACCGGCAGCCGGGACGAGTTGGCCAGCCAGAACGGCGCCGCCCATTATATTGAGCATATGCTGTTCAAAGGCACCACCCGCTACAGCGCCGCGGAGATGGCAGGGCGGATGGACGCCATCGGCGGACAGATCAACGCCTTCACCACCAAGGAGTGTACCTGCTTTTACGCCCGTGCGCTGAACACCCATCTGCGGGAGGCGCTGGACATCCTGTGCGGGATGTTCTTTGAGGCGAAATTCGCCCCCCGGGACGTGGAGACGGAGCGGGGGGTCATTCTGGAGGAGATCGGGATGTACTCCGACGACCCCTCCGACCTGGTCAGCGAGCGGCTGGCCGCCGCCATCTACCGGGGCAGCCCCCTGGCCCGGCCCATTCTGGGCAAAAAAAGCACCCTGGAGCAGATGGACGGCGACTGGCTGAAAGCCTACAAGGAGGAGCATTATATCCCCTCCCGCATCGTGGTGTCCCTGGCCGGGTGCTTTGACGACGCCGTGGTGGAGGAGATCGCTCAGCGCTTCTCCGCCATGGAGGAGAAGGCCCCCTTCCAGACGAAGCCCGCCTCCTTCCGCACCGGCGCCGTGACCCTGAAGAAGCGGCCCACCGAGCAGAACCACCTGATTCTGGCCTTCCCCTCCCTGACGGACGCCGACCCCCGCCGGTTTGTCATGCAGATTCTGAGCAGCGTGCTGGGGGGCGGTATGTCCTCCCGGCTGTTCCAGGACATCCGGGAGGAGCGGGGGCTGTGCTATAACGTCTACTCCTACGGCACCGCCTACCAGGGCACCGGCTTCTTCGGCATTTACACCGCCGTCAACCGGGAGCAGGAGGGGGCCGCCGCCGCCGCCATCCGGGAGGCGGTGGAGCGGTTCACCCAGGAGGGCATCACCCAGGCGGAGCTTGACCGGGCCAGGGAGCTGAGCAAGGCCAACGTCCTGATGGGGATGGAGTCGGGCAGCGCCCATATGAACCACATGGCCCGTGCCGCCCTCCGGGGAGAGCAGCCCATGACCACCGACGAGATCATCGAAGGCTACAACAGCGTCACCCGGGAGCAGGTGCGCGCCCTGGCGGAGGAGACCTTCCGGTGGGAGACCCTGTCCTTCTCCGCCGTGGGGCGGGTAGGCAGCGAGGAGGAGTATCGGGCGGCACTGGGAATGCCGGGGTGAACGAACTGCGGTTTTGACTTCCCGGCGGGGCTTCGTTCCTTAGATAAGGATTGAGAAAGGAAATATGTTCTTTCCCTCCGGGCGGGCCTGACTACCGCCTGCTGACCATTTACGGTATCCTCCTCGGTCAGTGAC
>JAJQET010000303.1 GCA_021201515.1 Clostridiales bacterium
GTGCTCGCCCGGCTCCCGCGCCGCCCGCTGCTGCGGGCGCGCAGCGCCCGGCCCCCCCCCCTCTCCCGGGCGCTGGTGATGTCGGCGCAGTCCGGGTCGTAGTAGTTCTGACAGGTCAGCGCCCTGGCTCCCTTCTCCCTCCGGGACGGGTTGGCAGTGATCAGGTCGCCGGAAATGCGGTACTGCTCCCGGTTTCCCGCGTCGGCCAGCTCCCTGCGCTGGTTCTCCAGCTTTCGGGCGGTGCGGTTCCGGGCGCTTTGCAGGCTTTTCAGCAGGGTCTGACCCTTGGCCCGGACCCGCTCCTGTTGCTCCCGGGTGGCGTAGAAGTCGTCCAGCAGTTTGGAGAAGCTGTCATACTTCCGGCACTCCATGGAGAGGCCGTACTGATACAGAAACAGGCAGGAGAAATCCTTGGGCTTGCCGCCCTGATACAGAGCGCAGGGGGTCAGCCTGCCCTGGCGGACGGCCTCCAGGAACTGCCAGAAGGTGTCCAGAAAGCCCCCGTTCTGGCAGGGGGACAGGGTCCCCACCCTGGCGTCCATGCTGTCCGTCCCCTGGCACACCAGCTCCCGGCACAGCAGGGGGGACAGGCCGAAAAAGCGGTCCAGCAGCCAGTCCGTCACCTTCTGCTCCGGCGGGGCGGCCAGAAACCGCTGCTCCAGCTCCTCCCTGCTCAGCAGCAGAGGATTCTCCTTCCCCGGCTGGACAGGGGGCTGACGGTACAGCAGGCCGGGGAGGACGGGGTGGGTCTCGCTGGTCTCCATATCCACCCGGCGGACGCAGCCGATGATCCTCCCGTCCTCCTCCGTCAGAATCAGGTTGGAGCGGCGGCCCATGGCCTCCAGAATCAGGTGCCGGGTGACCCGGTAGCCCATCTCATCCAGGGCCTCCAGCTCCAGATCCACCACCCGCTCCATGGAGGGCTGGACGATGGCGCGAATCCGGGCGGAGGCCAGATGCTTGCGCAGCAGCATACAGAACATGGGAGGGCTGGCCGGGTTCTCCCGGTTTACTTCGGTGAGCTGGATGCGGGGATGGGCGGGGTTGGCGCTGAGGAGCAGCTTCCAGTTTCCCCCCGCCGACCGGAGCTGGAGCACCAGCTCGTCCCGCCCAGGCTGAAAGATTTTATCGAGTTTCGCCCCTTCCACCACGGGGCGCAGTTCGCTGACCACACCGGACAGCGTTGCGGCGTCTAACGGCATGAGCTAGCCCTCCTTTTCCTACTCGCCCACCACTGCGGCGAAGAGCTGATTGATGCGTTCCCTCCTGCCCTGGAGGTACAGCCAGCCGAACAGGGCTTCCAGCCCGGTGGCGTAGGTGTAATCCCGCCGGGAGGCGTTTTTGGGAATCTGGTGGACGTTGGCGTTGCGGCCACGCCTGAACACCGCCGTCTCCTCCTCCGTCAGAAGGGGCAGCAGGCGGCCCATGGCGGCGGCCTGGGCGTCCGCCCGCACCATGGATACGGTGGCCCTGTGGAGGTTGCCGATGGTCTCCAGCTTCTGGCTGCACAGCCAGCCCCGGCACAGCACCTCGTACACCGCATCCCCAATGTGGGCCAGCGCCAGCACGTTCATGGTGCCAAGCTGCCCCTCCGGTACAGACAGCGTAAAGTAGTCTTTCATCCCTGGTTCTCCTTCCGGCGCTGCAAATAGCCGTTGTTGTAGAGGAAAATCACCACCGCCGCACCGATGATGAGGAGGTACCCCAAAAAGCTCCAGCCGTCGGGCACGTCCCGGAACACGAAGTACCCCAGGACGGCGGAGAACACCACTTGGGAGTAGTCAAAGACGGAGACCTCCCGGGCCGGGGCATGGGTGTAGGCCGCCGTAATGCCGAACTGGCCGATGGTGGCGGAGACGCCGGCCAGCAGCAGCATAGCCAGCTGGTAGCCGGTCATGGGGACATAGTTCAGTGCCAGCCAGGGCAGCAGCACCAGGCAGGAGAAGGTGGAGAAGAAAAAGACGATATAGCTGCCCCGCTCTCCCTTCAGGCCCAGCTTCCGCACCATGGTGTAGGCAAAGCCGGCGCAGACGCCCCCCAGCAGCCCCAGTAGGGAGGGCGCCAGGTCCAGGTTGGACAAGGTGGGCTTGACGATCAGCATACTGCCGCCGAAGGCCACCGCCACCACCCCCACCTGCACCGGGGTCAGCTTCTCCCTGAGCAGCAGGAAGGAGAACAGCAGGGCAAAGAAGGGGGACATCTTATTCAGCATGGAGGCGTTGGCCAGCAGCAGGTGGTCCACCGCATAGAAGTTGCACAAAATCCCCACGGTGCCCGCCGCGGAGCGCAGGAGCAGGTCGGGCAGGTTGCCCTTTCCCCAAAGCAGCGTCCGGAAGGTGGGATGGTCATCCTCCCGCAGCAGCAGAACCACCGCCACCAGCATGGCCACCAGGTTGCGGAAGAAGCTCTTCTCCATGCTGGGCAGATCGCCTGCCAGCCGGACAAACAGGTTCATCATGGCAAAGCCAAAGGCGGAGGCCAGGATATACAGCACGGCCTTGGTCTTGTTGGACAGATTCATAAACATGGTCATCTCCTGTGGGATAGTATAGCACAAACTGCCCCGGGGTGACAAGTCTTTGGACGGATTCCGATTCCATGACAAAAAGGCGGCTCCGAACCGAAGTCCGGAGCCGTCTCCTGCGTTTGCGGCGGATTATGCCGCGGACTGAGGCAGGTCAGCCGCCTGCTCCCGCCCATCAATGTCCTTCCGGAACAGCGCCTTGAAGATGGTGCGGACAAGGGGCTGGATGAAGAACAGCTGGCTGAAGAAGGCAAAGGGGAAGTTGCAGCAGACCAGCTTGGCCCAGTTGGCCAGCAGGGTCAGGAAGTGGAATCCGCTGTAATACGGATAGTAGAGCCAGGCCGCCAGGAAGCTCATGGTGGGGCACATCAGCCCCACCGTGGCGCAGATGATGGCGCTTTCAAAAATCACCGGATGGGTCTTCTGGGGGTCAAAGTTCTTGCAGGCCAGCTTGAAGGAGCAGGGGCTGCCCATGAGGCACTCCAGCCCATAAGCCAGGCAGAATTCGACCAGAATCACCGCCCAGATCGGCAGCATCCGCCCGAACATATACACGCCGCCCTGGGCGTTGATGGCGTGAAGCACGCTGTTGGCATCGGTGACCTCCATCAGTGTGGCCCCGTTGATCACATACAGGCTGTAAAACACATAGCTGTGTACGGTGATGATGACGGTGATCAGCGCGAAGATCATTCGTTGAAATTGGTTTCTTGGCATATCAGTTCTCCTTTTTTGAGCGCAAAAAGACACAAGCTGCCGCCGCTGCCTGAAATCCAATCATGTTGACATGGTACCGTGATCAGATT
>JAJQET010000055.1:0-1723 GCA_021201515.1 Clostridiales bacterium
AAGTAACTTGTCACGCACCAAAGCTGCCGCCGATGGCGGCTGGCGGGGATTGCCGCCACGTTCCCGCCGTCAAGCGGCATTTCCACTGCGCTCCCTATGCCTTGCGGCGGAACGGGCGGCAATTTTATTGTCTGTTGGTCGCTGAAATCTGACTGTTAGGTTAGGTTTTCGCTCCTAATTCAAAGAACAATGGTTTATCACGCTCTTTCATCAGAGGTTGTGACCTAGCGGTTCAGGCAGATGTTATCCACCGTTGGATGACAAAATTGCTCGTTCCGCCCGCCCCCGGCATAGGGAGCGAAGCGGAAATGCCGCTTGACGGCGGGGCGGAACGGCAATCGTTGCCAGCCGCCATCGGCGGCAGTCTCACCAGTTATCAAGTTACTTCGTCTCCGACGGGATAGACCACCTATGGGCTGGACAGCGCGAAGCCCCAGGGTTATAGGAGGAGGGTTCTTAGGGAGGAGCGAGGCCCCGAGCTCCTCCCTGAGCCGCCCTCTTTTGCTACTTTTCTCGGCGGAGCGAGAAAAGTAGGCCCGCCCTGGCAAGGGCAAAAACGTAGTTCCTTTATCAATCCTTATCTCAGGAGGGAAGGTCGGCCGGGCGCACACTGTGCGCCCCTACGGAAAGACGGGTAACGTAGTGCATGGCCCTTAAGCTGATGACATTGCCCGCAGGGGACACCGGCCGTAAAGGAAAACCCCAGTTCTTTCCTGTGAAAGTGCGGAAAGACAGCAAAAAGCAGACAAAACAGCCTTTTTTTGTGAAAAATGACAAGAAAAACCCTCTTACAAAAAAGTGAAAAAAGGTGTATAATAAACACACTAAGCAGAATGGAGATGAAGCGTCATGCTGGAGAGCGGAAGTTTGATTATGCACGGTACCGCCGGCGTCTGCCGGGTGGAAGGCTATAGGAAGCTGGACGGAATGCCCGGAGATTACGTCGTCCTCAGCCCGGTGTATCTGAAGGACGCTACCTTTTACACCCCGGTCAGCGGCGGCAAGGTGAAGATGCGCCCCGTGATGACAAAGGAAGAGGCGAAGGACCTGATCGCCCAGATGCCGGAGGCCGAGCTGATTCAGTTTTCCGGCATGGCGGATCAAAAGCAGCGCAGCGCCGCCATTATGAAGTCCGGCGACAGCTTTGAGCTGGCCCGGCTGGCCAAAACGGTGTACCAGTACCAGAGCCGCCGCTCCAAGGCGGGGAAGAAGCTGTCCAGCACGGACACCGGCATTTTGAAACAGACGGAGCGGCTGCTGTTTGGCGAGCTGGCCACGGCGCTGGAGGTTCCCTATGACAGCGTGGAGCGGTACATCGTCCAGGTGTTTCAGGGGAGTTGACGCTTTTGCAACGACGCGCCTTCCGGAAGGACAGCCTTCCGGAAGGCGTTTTTTTGCCGCCCGGGAAGTACAAACGGAATTGCGGGCGGTTTTTACCAGAAAAATGTGAAAAAACCTCTTCCTTTACGCCGAAATTTGTGTTACAATGGATACCGCATGAATGCCCCTTTTGCGGGCTAGAAGAAAGGAACCTGAATCTATGGGTATTATGAGAAAGCTTCTCGGGACGAACTCCAAGCGAGAAGTGAAAAAAATCACCCCCATCGTGGATAAAATTGAATCAATGGCCGACGAGTACAAGGCGATGACCGATGAGGAGCTGCGCGCCAAAACGGATGAATTTAAAGAGCGCCTGGCCCAGGGTGAGACAACAGACGAGATT
>JAJQET010000055.1:1733-3324 GCA_021201515.1 Clostridiales bacterium
GGCTCTAAAAAGTAACCCTGCCCCCCGCCTTACTCGCGAGGCCCCGTGCCGGCCGTCCCCGCAACCCCGCCGAATTTACAGCGCGCCTAGCCCAGGGGGAGACGACGGACGAGATTCTGCCGGAGGCCTTCGCCACCTGCCGGGAGGCAGCGGACCGGGTGCTGGGCCTGCGCCCCTACCGGGTGCAGCTCATCGGCGGCATCATCCTCCATCAGGGCCGTATTGCCGAGATGAAGACCGGTGAAGGCAAGACCCTGGTGGCCACCCTCCCCGCCTACCTGAACGCCCTGACTGGGAAGGGCGTCCATATCGTCACCGTCAATGACTACCTGGCCAAGCGTGACTCCGAGTGGATGGGCAAGGTCTACCGGTTCCTGGGCCTCACTGTGGGCCTCATCGTCCACGGCCTGACCAAGGCCGAGCGGAAGGCCGCCTATGATGCCGACATCACCTACGGCACCAACAATGAGATCGGCTTCGATTACCTGCGGGACAACATGGCCGTCTATGACCGGGACGTGGTGCAGCGGCAGCTGTCCTTCGCCATCGTGGACGAGGTGGACTCCATCCTCATCGACGAGGCCCGTACCCCTCTGATTATCTCCGGCCGGGGCGAGGAATCCACCAAGCTGTACCAGATGGCCAACCAGTTTGCCGAGAGCCTGCGCTGCTTCGTCATTGCCGAGACCGACAATAAGGAAATCGACGGCGAGGACGACGACGGCAACCTGATCAGCCAGACCTACGACTATGTGGTGGAGGAGAAGCGCAAGAGCGCCACCCTCACCGAGGCCGGCATCGCCAAGGCGGAGAAGTTCTTCCAGGTGGAGAACCTGGCCGACGAGGAGAACACCACCCTGAACCATCACATCAACCAGGCCATCCGAGCCCACGGCGTGATGAAGAAGGACATCGACTATATCGTCAAGGACAATCAGGTCATCATCGTGGACGAGTTCACCGGCCGCCTGATGTATGGCCGCCGGTTCAACGAGGGCCTGCATCAGGCCATCGAGGCCAAGGAAGGGGTCAAGGTCGCCAACGAGTCCAAGACCCTGGCCACCATCACCTTCCAGAACTTCTTCCGCCTCTATGACAAGCTGTCCGGCATGACCGGCACCGCCATGACCGAGGAGGACGAGTTCAACTCCATCTACAACCTGGACATCGTGGAGATCCCCACCAACAAGCCCGTGGTCCGCATCGACCAGCCCGACGTGGTCTACACCACCGAGCAGGGCAAGTTCAACGCCATCGTGGAGGAAATCGCCGCCCGGTACGAGAAGGGCCAGCCCGTGCTGGTGGGCACCGTCTCCATCGAGAAGTCGGAGCGGCTGTCCAGAATGCTGCGCAAGCGCAAGATTCCCCACAACGTGCTGAACGCCAAAAACCACGAGAAGGAAGCCGAGATCATCGCCCAGGCCGGCAAGCTGGGCACCGTCACCGTGGCCACCAACATGGCCGGCCGTGGTACCGACATTATGCTGGGCGGCAACGCGGAATACCTGGCCAAGGCCGATCTGCGGAAGGCCGGGTTCAACAGCGACGTCATCAACGAGGCCACCGGCTATGCCGAGACCAACAATGAGGA
>JAJQET010000127.1 GCA_021201515.1 Clostridiales bacterium
ATCGTTGCCCGATTTGCAAGGCCCCCGCTTCTAAGTTCACCAAGCAGGAGAGCGAAATGGGCTGGGCCGCCGAGCACGTGGTGGGCGTGGCGTCCGACGCCCCGGAGGAAATCAAGGAGGGCCTGCGGGAGAACTTCAACGGCGAGTGCAGCGAGGTCGGTATGTATCTGGCCATGTCCCGCGTGGCGTTCCGTGAGGGCTATCCGGAGATCGGCCTGTACTGGGAGAAGGCCGCCTATGAGGAGGCCGAGCACGCCGCCAAGTTTGCCGAGCTGCTGGGCGAGGTGCTGACCGACTCCACCAAGAAGAACCTGCAGATGCGGGTGGACGCTGAGAACGGCGCCACCGCCGGCAAGGTGGAGCTGGCCAAGAAGGCCAAGGAGCTGGGCCTGGATGCCATCCATGACACCGTCCATGAGATGGCCCGTGACGAGGCCCGCCACGGCCGCGCCTTCCAGGGCCTGCTGGAGCGTTACTTCAAGTAAGCCAACCGGGTTTCACCGACGAGTCCAAACCGCCGCAGGGGGCAATCCCCTGCGGCGGTTCAAGTTTTCTTGACAGAGGCGGGAAACTCCGATAAAATAAAGAAGCGGTATCTGATTACACGAAGGAAGCTGAATTATGGCTGCAAAAAAGCAAGCGAAGCAAACCTATAACAACGAATCCATCTCCGCCCTGAAAGGGGCCGACCGGGTGCGCAAACGCCCCGGCGTCATCTTCGGCTCCGACGCCCTGGAGGGCTGTCAGCACGCGGTGTTTGAAATTCTCTCCAACGCCATCGACGAGGCCAGGGAGGGCCACGGCGACCTGATTATTGTCACCCGCTATGAGGACAAGTCGGTGGAGGTGGAGGACTTTGGCCGGGGCTGCCCCGTGGACTGGAACAGCAGCGAGAACCGCTACAACTGGGAGCTGGTGTTCTGCGAGCTGTATGCCGGCGGCAAGTACGACCAGGACAGCGGCGAGAACTATGAGTACTCCCTGGGCCTCAACGGTCTGGGCAGCTGCGCCACCCAGTACGCCAGCGCCTACTTTGACGCCACCATCTACCGGGACCAGAAGAAGTACACCCTCCACTTCGAGAAGGGGGAGAACATCGGCGGCCTCCACTCAGAGGACGCCCCCCGGCACAAGACCGGCTCTAAATTCCGCTGGCTCCCCGACCTGGACGTGTTCACCGACATTGACATCCCACTGTCCTACTATCAGGACGTGCTGAAGCGGCAGGCGGTGGTGAACGCCGGGGTCACCTTCCGGCTGCGGGACCAGGTGGGGGGCAAGTTTGAAATAAGCGACTTCCGTTACGAAAACGGCATTGTGGACTATGTCACCGAGCTGGCGGGGAACAACGCCCTGACCACCCCCGCCTTCTATCAGGCGGAGCGACGGGGCAGGGACCGGGAGGACAAGAAGGAGTACAAGGTGAAGCTCAGCGCCGCCTTCGTCTTTTCCAACGCGGTGCAGCTGGTGGAGCATTACCACAACTCCTCCTGGCTGGAGCATGGCGGCTCCCCGGAGAAGGCCATGCGCTCCGCCTTCGTCTCCGTCTTTGACGGCTACCTGAAAAAGCAGGGCAAGTACAACAAGGGGGAGGCCAGGGTCACCTGGAACGACATTCAGGACTGCATCATCTTCGTCTCCAACAACTTCTCCACCCAGACCAGCTACGAGAACCAGACGAAGAAGGCCATCAACAACCGCTTCGTCCAGGAGGCCATGACGGAGTTCCTCCGCTCCAGCCTGGAGGTCTACCTCATTGAGAACCCCATGGACGCGGAGAAGGTGGCCGGGCAGATTCTGGTGAACAAGCGCAGCCGGGAGACGGCGGAGAAGGCCCGGCTGAACATCAAGAAGAAGCTGTCCGGCACCATGGACATCTCCAACCGGGTGCAGAAGTTTGTGGACTGCCGCACCAAAGACGTCTCCCGCCGGGAGTTGTATATCGTGGAGGGCGACTCCGCCCTGGGGGCCTGTAAGCTGAGCCGGGACTCCGAATTTCAGGGCATCATGCCCATCCGGGGCAAGATTCTGAACTGCCTGAAGGCGGACTATGCCCGCATTTTCAAGAGCGAGATCATCACCGACCTGCTGCGGGTCATGGGCTGCGGCGTGGAGCTGACCGGCGGCAAGCAGCGGGCCAAGGACCTGGCGGAGTTCGACCTGGACAACCTGCGGTGGAGCAAGATCATCCTCTGCACCGACGCCGACGTGGACGGCTACCAGATTCGCACCCTGCTGCTGACCATGCTGTACCGGCTGACCCCAACCCTCATCAAAGAGGGCTATGTGTATATTGCTGAGTCCCCCCTGTTTGAGATCACCTATCAGGACAAGACCTGGTTCGCCTACTCCAACAAGGAGCGGGACGACATTCTGGAGCGGGATTTGAAGGGGAAGAAGTACACCATTCAGCGCTCCAAGGGCCTGGGCGAGAACGAGCCGGACATGATGTGGCTCACCACCATGAACCCGGAGACCCGGCGGCTCATCAAGGTCATGCCGGAGGATGTGGAGCCGACGGCCCAGATGTTCGATCTGCTGCTGGGGGATAACCTGGCGGGCCGAAAGGAGCATATCGCCGCCCACGGACATGAGTTTCTGGATTTGGCGGATTTATCATGATTTTGCAAACAATCACCCTCTGCGGAGCAACTGCAGAGGGTGATTGTTTATTTTATGCTGTTGGATATTTTCACAAATGCCGCTTGAAGTTCTTCTGCGTTTGCCATATGCGGATATTTGTATTCGGCACCATTTGAACCAGCGGTGGAAATCACAATGGTATGATAGTGGAAAATTTTGCCAAACAAGCCGTTGCTGATACCAATGTCCTGCACCTTATTGACAGGGGAGACAAGCTTCCTTGATTTGATAATACCATCGTGGCCGGTAATAGATGTCCCATTCAAAGACACATAGCACTCCTTATACGACAGCCATTTATATATTCCCCAAATCACAGTTGCAATAATTACAATGATGCCCAGCATCGTGGATGCGAGGAGAAAGCATACCCCGACAAATAGAAGAAACGCAAGGAAAATGGATTGCAAGACAATGAACACCCTTGCGGTCTGGCACATTACGGAAATACCACTATCTTCTGGGGCAGGAGCTTTCTTGATTGTTGCACCGCAAAAAGGACAAAAAGCAGTTTCGTCATCTATTTCTTTCCCACACTTTACGCAAAACATATCGGATTCCCTCTTTCTATCATCTTACCCCTTGGTTTTGGGTTCTCATCACTACTATAGCATGGCTTTTTACTCATGTCAATACTTTAAAGTATTATTTTTAATATCTATAGTTT
>JAJQET010000211.1 GCA_021201515.1 Clostridiales bacterium
CCGAAGTGACCGTTGCCGCCACCTGCACGGAGGACGGCGTCATGACCTACACCTGTGCGTGCGGCGACAGCTACACTGAGGTCATCCCCGCCACCGGTCACCACTATGTGAACGGCGTCTGCATCGTCTGCGGCGCGGAGGAACCGGGCGCGGGCGAACACAGCCACAGCTACACTGCCGAAGTGACCGTTGCCGCCACCTGCACGGAGGATGGCGTCATGACCTACACCTGCGCGTGCGGCGACAGCTATACTGAGGTCATCCCCGCCACCGGTCACCATTATGTGAACGGCGTCTGCACCGTCTGCGGCGCAAAGAAGCCGGGCGCGGGCGGCTCCGGTTGGAGCGGATGGGACGGCTCTGGCGCACTGTCCACCTTCCTGACCAATATGATGAATCGCGTCTTCACGAGGTTGACCAACCTGTTTACAAAGTTTTGGTAAATAGCGCCATGACCTGACGCGGCCCCCAAAAGCAATCTGCTTTCGGGGGCCTGCTCTTTTTGCTTCAAATAAATCAGAAACGGGGCCTGCGGGGCGCGGCGGACAACCTGGCGGCCTGATTGAAACTCTGACGACGCATAAATATTTCTTCCTATGTGGTGGCGCAGGTTCCTGCATCTTCGTCAATCAGCACCAGGGACAGGTCGTTCACATTGGTGCCGGTGGGGCCGGTGATGATGAGGCTGTGCGCAGCCTGTAACGCATGATAGGCGTCGTTGTTGTTGAGATACGCTTCAACATCGATGCCAAGCCGTTCCAGCTCTCCCCAGGTGTCGCCGTCGGCATAGCCCCCGGCGGCGTCTGTGGGGCCGTCGGTGCCGTCGGAGCCAACGCTGAGGATCGCCGCATTTGGTATCCCCGCCAGCTCCGCTGCCGCCGCCAGGGCAAGCTCCTGATTCCTTCCCCCCAGACCGCTGCCGCGGAGGTGCACCACCGTCTCGCCGCCGGCCAGGAAAGCCAGTTTTTTCCCATCGGCGGCGTGGCTTCTGGCAATCGCCCCCAGGAAACGCCCGGCCTCCCTGGCCTCACAGGCCAGCCGGTCGGTCAGCAAAAGCGGTTCGTACCCCAACGCGACGCAGCCTGACATGGCCGCCTCGCACAGCTGCCGGACGCTGCCGATGATATGGGCTTCGGCGTTGGGCAGGGCCCTGGGCAGCTCAGCACGCAAGAGCTGCCGCTCCTCCGCCGTCAGCGGCAGCTGATATTTTTCCGCAATGGAAACCGCCTGCCGGGCGGTGCTGGCGTCCGGCACCGCCGGCCCGCCTGCGATCATGTCCAGTGGGTCGCCCAGAATGTCGGAAAGCACCACGGTATAGACCCTGGCCGGGGCGCACCAGGCGGCGAACTGACCGCCCTTCACCATGGAAAGCCGCTTGCGGATGGTATTGATCTCCGTGATGTCCGCGCCGGAGGCCAGCAGCAGCTTTGTGAGCTGCTCCATCCTGTCCGGGGCGATGCGGGGCTTCTCGAACAGGGCGCTGCCGCCGCCGGAGAGGAGGAACAGCACCGTGTCCGTCTCCCGCAGGTGTTCGCTTATATCCAGGATGGCCTGGGTGCCCCTGTAGGAATTGCCGTCTGGCACAGGGTGCCCCGCCTCCAGGCAAAGGACGTTTTCCAGCGGGTGCCCCACATGACCGTATTTTGTCAGCACGATGTCCCCATCCGGCCGGATGCCGGGCAGCTCCAAGGCGGCCCTGGCCATCTGCCAGGCCGCCTTGCCCACGGCGAAGAGGTACAGCCGCCCGGCGGGGGCGAAGCCCCCCAGGGCGGATTTCACCGCCGCATCTGGTTTGACGGCGTCTATGGCGGCGCGGGCAATGGATTCCGCGTCCGAACGAAGCTTTTGATTCATGATCTATCCTCTGCTTTTCTTTAGATGACTGCGGAGAATACCAGGCTGGTGATGATCCCCGCAACGGTCAGCGACAGGCTGCTGACTGCCCCGCAAAGAGGGCTCTCGGCCATGGCCCGGGTGGTGGCAATGACATGGCCCGCAGTGCCATAGGCTACGCCCTTTGCAACCGGGTCCTGGAGGCGGAACCACCTTGCCAGAGCCGGGCCTGCAATATTGCAGAAAATCCCGGAGAGGATGATGGCCACTGTGGTCACCGCGCCGATCCCACCGGCCTGTTCGCTGAGCACAACGCCGATGGCTGTGGTCACGCTTTTCGGCAGCAGGGAGACGGTCAGCACCTCACTCAGCCCGAAGCTCTTTGCCAGGACGGCAACGCTGCCCAGGCTGCATATCGTACCCAGTGTTACGCCGATTGTGATCGCCCACAGGTGTTCCTTCAGCGTCTGCACCTGCTCCGCAAAGGAGATGCCAAGGCAAATCGTGGCAGGCGTCATCAGGTAAGACAGCGGCTGACAGGCCGCCTGGTATGTGCTGGCCGGAACCTTCATGACGGAAAGGGTCAGCATAACGATGCCGGAGCCAATGAGGATGGGGTTCAAGACGGCCAGCTTCCACCGCTTCTGGCAGGCGGAGCCGATACAGAACGCAACGACAGTCAGCGCAATGAAAAAGAAGCTGTTATTTTCCAAGATCTCTGTCATGTTGCCGCCTCCGCCAGTCTATGATTTTTTGGGTTACAATACCGGACACTGCGAACACCAGAACGGAGGACACCAGGATGATGATGCCGACGGCCCCTATATCACCGGCGATGCTGTCCCAGCAGTCCAGCAGGCCCACAACGGGAACAATGAACAGCAGCGGCAAAAGCCCTGACAGGAAGGCGCCGGTGTCCTGCACCCGCTCCAGCTTGACGATTTTTGTCAGCAGCGCGAACACCAGCAGAATCAGGCCGTAAATTGCGGCAGGCAGCTGAAAGGGGAGAACTGCGGCGCACAGCTCGCCCAGGCATGAGAAAACCAGAATGATGGCAAGTTGAGAGATAGATTGCATTACTTCACGTCCTTTTTCTGCATGACAGGTCAGAATACAGCCGCGCGATTTTGTTCTTTGTACACCGCTTGTGCCAGTGGCGTCCGGCGCACAAGCTCATACCTTCTGGTGCTGTTTCCGATAATCCGTGGGGGTGACCCCTGTGGCGTCCCGGAAGGATTTTGAAAAATAGCTGCGATTCCCGAACCCCAGCACGTCGGAGATTTCCTCAATGCTTTTGTCCGTATAGGTCAGCCAGTACTGGGCCCGCTCCAAGCGAATCTGGCGGATGTAATCCACAATGGATACCCCCATTTCCTGGCGGAACCGCCGGGAGAGATAGGTCTGGGTGTACCTCGCCTTCTGGGCCAGCAGCTCCAGCGTCAGCTTTTCCTCCGGGTGGTTGGAGATG
>JAJQET010000242.1 GCA_021201515.1 Clostridiales bacterium
TGAAGTAGCTGCGGTCGATGCCGATGGAGGAGGACACCTCTCCGATTTTCATGGAGGCGAAATTGTTGCGTATATAGGTCAACCCATGCTGAACATAGTCGTTGGGATCATATTCTGAGTGAATACTGTGGGTGGCGCCGCTCCCTGAGCGGATGGCCAGGCCCAGGAACTGATAGAGCACCCCCAGCCGCCACAGGTCGTGGGTCAGGTTCAGCTCCGTCCTGTCCAACAGGTCGGAGATCAGGGAGCTGAAGTCGGCGGGGTCGGTGTTGCAGTCCCGCAGGTTGACCCCCTCCGGGAATCCTGCCTGCTCCAGATAGTAGGGGGCCTTCTCCCCGCCGAAGGTGATCCAGCAGTAGGCCCAGGGGTTGGCGTGGCTGGCGCCGTACCTGGTCGTCTCGTGGGGTTTTGTCACGAAAATCTGACCGTCGTGGACGGACTGCTGCACGCCGTTCACCTCCAGCCAGCCCTCGCCGGACATGACCACATGGAAGTGGTACCCCGGCCGGTTTACGGGGCCGAAGGTGTAATCTGGGCGGCACTTCTCGATGCCGCAGCCCATGAGATAGAGGGACTCCGTCTGACGGTTCATATAGGTCATCTCGAACAGCCGGTACTGTCCCGCTTTGAAGAAAAACTGCATCTTTGCCATGAGGGCACCTCCTTGAGGCGTCAGGTGGGGTTCGATGGAAGAATCAATAGCCTGCCTCCGACAGAGGGGAACCGCCGGAGGCAGGGGGGAAAGGAGAATGGGTATGTGGGGTTACAATTTGCTGCCGGAGGTGGCGATGCCCTGAATGAACTGCTTCTGGAACACCAGATAGAGCACAATCATGGGGACGCAGGCCATCAGCGCGGCGGCCATCAGCTCCGGATAGTTGGAGCTGTACTGGCCCTGCATTTTGGCCAGGCCGGCGGACAGGGTGGTATGCTCCACCTCGGTGCAGACGATCATGGGCCACATCAGGTCCTTATAGGCGAACACGGCGGTGAAGATGCCCAGGCTCACCATGGAGGAGCGGGTCAGCGGGGCCATGATGCGGAGGAACCGCTGGGGGATGTTGCAGCCGTCGATGGCGGCGGCCTCCTCCAGCTCTTTCGGCAGGCCCTGATAGCCCTGCTTCAGCAGGAAGGTGCCGAAGGCGGTGACTACGCCGGGGAACACCAGGCCGGCCACCGTGTTGGTCCAGCCCAGAGCCGTCACCATGACGTACTGGGGGATGATGAAGATCTGGCTGGGCACCATCATCTGAATCAGAATCAGGGAGAACAGGAAGTTCTTTCCGGGGAAGTTCAGACGGCCGAAGGCGTAGCCCGCCAGGGTGGCGGTCAGCACGGTGCAGACCACCCGCCAGAAAATCATCAGGATGGTGTTCTTGTAGAGGTACAGGAAGTTGTAGTTCTTCCAGACGGAGACGAAGCTGTCAAAATTCCAGCTGGAGGGAAAGATGACGAAGGGGTTCACGGACGTGGCTTCGGACAGCGTCTTGAAGGAGGTGAGGATCATCCACAGGAAGGGCACCAGCATGGTGATGGAGCAGAGGATGAGGATGAAGTGGATCAGGGCCTGGGTGGCCCGCTGCTTGGCCTGATAGCTTTCCATGTGTGCACCTCCTTAGTTGTAGAAGACCCACTTCTTCTCGCTCTTCTGCAAGAGGAAGGTGATGGCCATGATGATTACCAGCATACACACCACAATGGCAGCGCCGTAGCCCCGCTGGCTGTTGGTGAAGGTGTACTTATAGAAGGTGTAGACCACCGACTGCACCGAGGACAGGGCCTGGTTGGTGTTGTCCATCACCATGTACACCAGGTCGAAAACCTGGAGGGCGCCGATGATGCGGGTCTGGAGGATGAAGAAGGTGGTGGGGCTCAGCAGGGGGATGGTGATGGAGAAGAACTGCCGGATACCGGAGGCGCCGTCGATGTCCGCCGCCTCATAATAGTCGTGGGGAATTTCCTGCAAGCCGGACAGGAACAGAATCATGTTGTAGCCCACGATGGACCACACGCCGATGACGCCGATGGAGATCCAGGCGATGTTGGCGTCGGAGATCCAGGCCACATTCAGGCCGAACAGGTTGTTCAGCAGGCCGAACTGCTGGTTGTACAGGAACTTCCACACCATGGCCACCGCCGCCGGGGCCGCCACCATGGGCAGGAAGAAGATGGTGCGGTACCCGCCCCGGAACTTGATCTTCCGGTTCAGGAGGACGGCCAGCACCAGGCCGATGCCGATGCCGAAGGGCACTTCAATAATAGCATACTTCAGGGTGTTCAGCAAGCTGCTCCAGAATTCGGAGCTGGTGATAACGCTCTGATAGTTGGAAAGGCCGATGAAGGTGTTTCCTCTGCCGAAGTCGCCGGTCTTGCAGAAGGACTGATAAATGGTGTAGACGATGGGGTAAAAGTTCAGGACGATCAGGCCGATCATGGTGGGGGCCACAAAAATCAGGCCCCACATGGCTTCGTTCTTTTCCGCCTTGGACATTTTCACTTTAGCTGCTTTAGCCATATGCGCTCCTTTCCATTGGGTTCATTCAAAGTGGGCCGAGGCGGAGGGTTTGCCCCGGCCCAGGGGGAGGGAAACTCAGGCGGATGTCACTCCGTTGCCAGGATGCTGTTCATATAATCGGCGCAGTCATCCAGCACAGAGCTCATGGTGGAGGTGTCCAGCCAGGCGTTCACCAGCCGCTCCCGGTAGTAGTTCTGCCAGGTGGTGGTGTAATAGCTGTGGGGATAGGAGATCAGGGTGGCGGAGTCGTTCATCACCTGAACGGCGGAGGCGTCGATGCCCTTGGCGGTGATGACGTCGGCATAGGTGCTGTCAGCCCCCACATAGCCGGACAGGGTCACGCCCAGCTCGGCCTGTTTGACCTGCATATCGTAGCTGGAGAGCCACAGCACCAGGGCGGCGGCCTCGTTGGGATGCTCAGAGGTGGCGGAGGCGGACCAGGCCAGGGAGTTGTAGATGGTCACCCGCTCGCCGTCGTCGCACTGGCCGTTGCCGTTGGCGTCGTAGTAGGGCAGGACGGCAGTGGCATAGTTCTCGGAGCCGTCATAGTCGGTGAAGCCGGCCAGGGTGTAGTTGCCCTGGCAGATCATGGCCACCAGGTCGTTGGTGAAGAGGCCGCTGGTGCCGTTCTCGGAGATCAGGGACTGGGGGGCGAAGGCGTCGTCAATGAGCTTGCCCACAAACTCCATGGCGGTCTTGGTGGCGTCGGAGTCCAGCCCGGAGGCAGTGCCGTCCTCAGAGATGACGGTGCCGCCCATGGCGTAGACGATGTTCCACCAGC
>JAJQET010000044.1 GCA_021201515.1 Clostridiales bacterium
CTTGATCTTCCTTAACTTTTTCTTAAATTCCCGCAACGCCGCTTGACGGCGGAAGTCGGGGGGTAAAATAATTGTATCCAGGAAAGTAAAGTTTTTCCAATTTATTACACCTGAGCATCAGGAGGTGAACCCCTTGAAAAGCAAATCGCCCTGACCCTTCTGGCGGCGCTGACCGCACTGACGCTGCTCACCGGCTGCGTCCCCGTCAACGAAGCTCAGTCGGAGGATGCCAGCACCGGCACCTCTCAGGCGGACAGCTCCGTCTCCCAGACGCAGACATCCACCAGCTCCTCCTCTCACCACGCCGATTCCCACGAAAACCATCACAGCTGATGAAAAATCCCCCGCCCACAGGAAGGGTTTCCTTCCGTGGGCGGGGGTGTTGCCGTTTCGTCAGAGGGCGGATGTTCAGTCCGGAATCTGATCCAGGGCCTGGGCCAGGTCGGCAATGAGGTCCTCTTTATCCTCAATGCCGCAGCTCATCCGCACCAGCTCCGCCGGGACGCCGGCCTCCTTCAGTTGCTCGTCGTTCATCTGGCGATGGGTGGAGGAGGCGGGGTTCAGGCAGCAGGTCCGGGCGTCGGCCACATGGGTCTCGATGGCGGCCAGCTTCAGCGCCTTCATAAAGACGGAGGCCGCCTCCCGGCCCCCCTTCAGGCCGAAAGACACCACGCCGCAGGAGCCGTTGGGCAGGTACTTCTGCGCCAGGGCGTGATACTTGTCGCCGGGGAGGTCGCAGTAGTTCACATAGGCCACCTTGGGATGGCTCTGGAGGAAGGTGGCCACCGCCAGGCCGTTCTCACAGTGGCGCTGCATCCGGACGTGGAGGCTCTCCAGCCCCAGGTTCAGCAGAAAGGCGTTCTGGGGGGACTGGATGGAGCCGAAGTCCCGCATGAGCTGGGCGGTGCATTTCGTGATGAAGGCCCCCTCCTTGCCGAACTTCTCGGCGTAGGTGATGCCGTGATAGGACTCATCCGGGGTGCAGAGGCCGGGGAACTTATCGGCGTGGGCCATCCAGTCGAACTTGCCGGAGTCCACAATGGCGCCGCCCACGGCGGCCCCGTGGCCGTCCATGTACTTGGTGGTGGAGTGGGTGACAATGTCGGCCCCCCACTCGAAGGGGCGGCAGTTCACCGGGGTGGCGAAGGTGTTGTCAATGATCAGGGGGACGCCATGGGCGTGGGCGGCTTTGGCGAACAGCTCAATGTCCAGCACCGTCAGGGCTGGGTTGGCGATGGTCTCCCCAAAGACGGCCCTGGTGTTGGGCTGGAAGGCGGCGTTCAGCTCCTCCTCGGTGCAGTCCGGGGAGACGAAGGTGGTGGTAATGCCCATCTTTGCCATGGTGACGGAGATCAGGTTAAAGGTGCCGCCGTAGATGGAGGAGGAGGCCACGATATGGTCGCCGCACTGGCAGATGTTGAACAGGGCGAAGAAGTTGGCCGCCTGACCGGAGGAGGTCAGCATGGCGGCGGTGCCCCCCTCCATGTCGGCGATTTTCGCCGCCACATAGTCGTTGGTGGGGTTTTGCAGACGGGTGTAGAAGTAGCCGGACGCCTCCAGGTCGAACAGCTTGCCCATGTCCTCGCTGGTGTCGTACTTGAAGGTGGTGGACTGAATGATGGGGATCTGGCGGGGTTCGCCGTTGCCGGGGGTGTAGCCGGACTGGACGCATTTGGTGTTGATTTTATAGTTGCTCATGGAAGTCCTTCCTTTCATTCCTGAATCCCGCCGGGGGGAGCGGGGCGCTCACTTGCTTCATTATAGCAGTTGGTCGGAACATTGTCAATTTGTCCCGCCGGGCCGACACCGCCTGTTTGTCAGGGGAAACGCTTGCCTTTGGGGAAAGCCGTGGTATTCTGTCAATGGCTCTTCCCTGTAAGAGCTGGCGCTGTCCAATACGGTGGCGGTTTGCTCCCTCTGCGGGGGCAGCTTCTTTGCGTCCCCTGCTCGAACGAAAGGGGGCTGCCCGATGAGTACGATGGAAGTTTTGACTCTCTGTCTTGTAATCATTGGATTATGTGGATTGTTTCTGACAATTTACTATAACAAAAAGAAGTAACCGCCCCAAGCCCAAAAGTGGCGGTTACTTCTTAACCATACTCGGGGGCTAACCGTTACCGGACAGCGCCCTTTCTACGTTTATTATAGGCCAGCGCGGCCGGTTTGTCAACCATGAGATTGCCTTACCTTGCACCGCCCGGCGGGCCGCTGCGGCATGTTCCGGCTGCGGAAACTGCCCTTGCCTTTTTGGAAAAGCTGCGGACGTCAATTCCCGCAATCGACCCATTCCTGTTCCTCTATCACTAAGCGCGAAAAGCGAATCGCTAAGCGTGAAACGCCCCCATTTCCCGACCGCTTCCGTAACCCACGCCCTCTATAATGGAAAGGACAGAGGCCCCCGCCGCCGCAGGCGCGGGGCAAAAGGAGCAGATGGGAATGTTTACACGGGAAACACGGCAGGGGAAGCCCACCGCCCCTGTCCGCAAACGGAAAAAGCCGGTGTGGAGGCCCTGGATGGCGCTGCCTCTCCGGATGGCGGGGGCCTTCTGGCTCAGCCGGAGCCTGGTGCTGGGGAGCTATTCCCCCTTCGCCCTGGGCTTTGTGGCGGCCTCCGGCCCCGGCCTGAACGGGCTGGCCGCCCTGGTGGGGCTGGGCTGGGCTACCTGACGGGGCTGGGGCTGTCCGGCAGCCTGCGGTACCTGGCCACGGCGCTGCTGGTCTTTGCGGTGGCCTTCGCCTTTGCGGATCTGCCGGTGTACAGCTCCGGCTGGCTGATGAGCGTGGGGGCGGCGGTGGCCACCGGGCTCACCGGCTTCGTCTACCTGTCGGCCAGCGCCTGGACGGCGGAGGGGGCGCTGTACTTCGCCTCGGAGACCCTGCTGGCGGGGGTGTCCTGCCGGTTCTACCAGAACCTGACCACCCGCAGCAGCCGGGAGCGGCGGGGGGCCATGCTGTACCTGGCGGTGACGCTGCTCTGCGCCCTGGCCCCCATCCCCGTCCCCGGAGCGGAGACCCTGGGGGCAGTGCTGGGGTCGGCGCTGGTGCTGGTCGACGCCAGGGCGGGCAGCGGCGTGGGGGCTGTCTGCGGCGCAGGCACCGGTCTGGTGCTGGCGGCGGCAGGGGCGGGCAACGGTGCGCTGGCCGGAGCCCTGGCCTTTGCCGGGATGCTGGCAGGCAGCGACGACATCCCCCACGGGCGGCTGTGGCAGGCGGCCTTCGGCCTGTGCGGCGGGCTGTCCGCCCTGGTCTGGCTGGGGGGCGGGGTCAGCGAAGCGCTGGCC
>JAJQET010000147.1 GCA_021201515.1 Clostridiales bacterium
GCCTTACGGCGGAACGGGCGGCAATTTTGTTGCCCTTTGGTCGTGGAAATCTGACAGTACGGCTGCGTTGTACTCCTCAACTCAGAATAGATTGCACCTTGAGTTGATGCCATAGACATCCCCTCAGCCACTCTCCATGTAATCCTGTAATTGTTTCAGCGCCTTCTTCTCAATGCGGGAGACGTAGCTCCGGGAAATCCCCAACTGGGCCGCGATCTCCCGCTGGGTCAGGGGCTTCTGCCCGTCCAGGCCGTACCGCTGGGTGATGACCAGCCTCTCCCGCTCCTCCAAACAGACCTGCACCGCCTGCCGCACCCGGACGCAGCTCTCCCTGGTGTCCAGATCCTCCAGCATGGTGTCGTCCACCTTCAGCACATCCATCAGGGACAGACCGCTGCCCTCCTCGTCCTGCTCCAGCACGTCGTTCAGGGAGACCTCCCCCGCCTGCCGCCGGGTTTTCCGCAGGTGCATCAAAATTTCATTTTCAATGCACCGGGCAGCGTAGGTGGCCAGCCGAATCTGCCGCTCCGGCCGGTAGGTGTTCACCGCCTTGATCAGCCCAATGGTGCCGATGGACACCAGATCGTCCGTGTCACCCGTCTGATTGTAATACTTCTTGACGATGTGGGCCACCAGCCGGAGGTTGTGCTCAATGAGCTGGTTTCTGGCCTCGCCGTCCCCCTGGGCGGCCCGCTGTACATAAATCTGCTCCTCCTCCGGGCTGAGGGGCCTGGGGAAGGAGTTCCCCATCCCCAGGCGCAGCGTAAACAGCGGCCCCTGCAACAGCAGCAGCGTCAGCACCGACAGCATTCCTTCTGATTCCCCCTTCTCCCTTTGCCTGCTGACAGTCTATGAGGGTGGGGATTGTCTCTATGCGGTCTTTCTGTTCTGTGAGCGCCGGGCGCTGCTGTTTTTCTTTACATCTCCGCCGGGAAACGGTATAATATGGTCAGACCAGAGAAAAAGGAGGGTTCCCCATGCTTTTGACAGAGTTTGACCCCGCCCGCCAGGCCATCGCCAACCCCACCGACCTTGTTCAGCCTGTGCCGGGCCTCCCCAGGGTGGCGGTATCCTGCTTTGCCCGAACCACCTTCGCCCGGATGGTAGAGACATTGGAGGCCGTGCCTGTGGCCACAAGCTCGGTGGCGAACATGGAGATTCCCATCTACCGCGCCGTCTGTCAGGGCACGCCGGTGGCGCTGTTCCTCAGCGATGTGGGCGCGCCGGCCTGCGTGGGCCTGTTGGAGGATGTGTTCGCCATGGGCGTGGAGCAGCTGGTGTTGTTCGGCACCTGCGGGGTGCTGGACAGCGCCATTGCCGACTGCTCCGTCATCATCCCCACCGCCGCCCTGCGGGACGAGGGCACCAGCTTTCACTACGCCCCGCCCTCGGAGGAGCTGCCCGTCAACCCCCGCTATCTGGACACGTTCCTGGACATTTTGAACGCCCATCAGTGCAGCTACACTCTGGGCAAGACCTGGACCACCGACGCCCTCTACCGGGAGACCAGAGGGAAGATGGAGCGGCGGAGGGCCCAGGGCTGCGTCTCAGTGGATATGGAGTGCTCCGCCGTGGCGGCCCTGGCCGCCTTCCGGCAAAAAGAGGTGTTCCAGTTCTTCTACGCTGCGGACAACCTGGCCTCGGAGCAATGGGACAGCCGCAGCCTGTCCGACAAGGCCAACCTCTCCGCAAAGGACAGGGTGGCCCAGCTGGCCCTGGAGCTGGCGGTGCGGATTGCGGCAGGGCGGGACTGACAGGCGCAGGCGCATCCTGTGCCGTAATACAGAAAGATAAGGTTTATTCTACATTCAGGAGGCACATACTATGGCAACACTCTATGGTTTTATCGGCTGCGGCAACATGGGCGGGGCAATCGCCACCGCCGTGGCAAAGACGGCGGGCGGCTCCTCCCTGCTGCTGGCCAACCGCACCCCCGCCAAGGCGGAGCGGCTGGCCGCCGCCCTGGGGGCGGAAACGGGCGACAACGAAACGGTGGCCAAGACCTGCGACTGGATTTTTCTGGGGGTAAAGCCTCAGATGATGGCGGATCTGCTGGCCGGGCTGGCCCCCATCCTGGCTGACCGCGCCGCCCGGCAGGAGCGGTTCCTCCTCGTCACCATGGCGGCGGGGCAGTCCATGGGCCGCATCCGCGCCATGGCCGGGGGAGATTACCCCGTCATCCGCATCATGCCCAACACCCCCGCCGCCATCGGCCAGGGCACCATCCCCTACTGCACCCTGGACGTGACAGAGGAGGAGGAAGCCCGTTTTCAGGCGGTCATGGCCGGCGCCGGGGTGCTGGACCCCCTGCCGGAGCAGCTCATCGACGCGGCCAGCAGCGTGGCCGGCTGCGGCCCCGCCTGGGTCTATCAGTTCATCGAGGCGCTGGCCGACGGCGGCGTGGCCTGTGGCCTGCCCCGGGACAAGGCCGTTCGCTACGCCGCCCAGACCGTGGCAGGCAGCGCCCAGCTGGTGCTGCAAAGCGGTCAGCACCCCGGCGCATTGAAGGACGCGGTCTGCTCCCCGGCGGGCAGCACGATTCAGGGCGTCCGGGTGCTGGAGGAGCGGGGCTTCCGTGGTGCCGTCATGGATGCGGTCATCGCCGCCTATGAGAAAACCACAAAGCTGTGATAATCGCCCCGTTTAGAAAGGAACCTCCACTATGCCCTGTGCCAACTGCCCCAACGCCCTGCCGCCGCTGACAGAGCCGGAGAAGGCCCTGCTCTCCCGGCTGTCCACCTATGCTTACCTGCCGGTGTGCCGCTTTCTGGTGCGCAGCCCGGAGAACCCAGAGCTGTCCTTTGTCATGGCCGCCCCGGTCTATCTGGAGGCGGAGGACAGTGCCCCCGATGTGGTTAAGACCTGGGGGGAGGCGCTGCTGCTCCTCCAGCGGAGGGGCTATATCACCCTGGATTACGGCGTCCCCATCGCCGGGGCGGACTACGACCTGTACCGCCGCTCCCACCATTATCAGGACTTCGCCTTTGGCTGCACCCTGCCCGCCGCAGAGCCGTACCTGGAGGAGGGCAGCGTTGGCCTGACCCTCCAGGGGCAGGAGCAGGCGGACGATCTGGATTTGCTGTGAGAGAAAAACCGAGCCTGGCTGACTGCCAGGCCCGGTTTGCTTTCTCTGTTCCCTTTAAATGAGCGCCACCAGCAACGGGATGGAAATCACGCTGAACAGGGTGGTCATGATGATGGAGGCGCTGCAGCTGGAGCAGTCGATGCCCTTTTCCGTGCCCAAAATCAGGGGCAGGTTGGCCACCGGCATGGC
>JAJQET010000267.1 GCA_021201515.1 Clostridiales bacterium
AGCAAGCGGTTTCTGCGGGCGGCCAAGGGCCGCCCCTACACATACGGCTGCAAAATTCGGACCTTTTTCCCTGTCTGAACAGCATCATTTGCTGCTCTGTTAGCATTTTGCGATAGTTGAATAAAGTGAAGATTTAGTTTTCACGCTCTACTACGGAAAGACAGGCAACAGAGTGCAACCCCCTTTCAGTTGATGACATTGCCCGACGACGGAGCAAAACCCCCGGCCCCGCACCCTATACATTATAAAAAGACCCCGGCGCACACGCGGAATCCCACCGATGTGTGCGCCGGGTTTTTGACGGGGTGCTACCCGTTGTCGGCCTCCCGCTCGATCAGCAGCCCCTTCATGGAGCCGGTCTGGTTATGTACCTGATAGATATGGGCCGTCTCCGCCTGGGTGCAGCCCAGGAGGAGCTTGACCTCGGAATCCCGCTTCCGGAGATCCACGGTGCAAATCACCGCATTGACCCGCCGATCTTCCTCCGAGCCGACCCAGACGTCGATGCCGCCCCCATCCAGGGAGGCGGTATGCTCCAGATATCCGTAATCCACCTCGTAGAGCAAGTCCGGGAAGTGGGGGTGTGGCGTCCCCTTTGGCCGGTCGATGACCAGGGTGGAGTGGGCCACCAGCTGGTCCAGGGCTGTCCAAAACTCGTGATTGTGGCTGTGTTCCATGACTATATTCCTTCCTTATCCTGCTGAATCAGCAGTTTGATGGCCTCTATGCCCACACGGACGGCGGTGGAGGTGTCCTGGCTCTCCGCCTGGTCCAGCCCGGCGGCCTGCCGCTCCTGGTTCCAGATGACGTGGAAGCAGGCCCCGCACCGCACCCCTCTTGCGGCGGCCACGGTGAACAGGGCGGCGGACTCCATCTCGCTGGCCAGCACCCCCAGCCGCTTCCACGCCTCCCATTTTGCCTGCAATTCGCCGGCCACCGGCATGGAGGCGGGGTCATGCTGCCCATAGAAGCTGTCCTTGGACTGCACCACCCCCAGCTTCGGCGTGACGCCGCAGCGCAGCGCCCCCTGCCGCAGGGCTGCCGTCACCGTAAAATCGGGGATGGCGGGATATTCGATGGGGGCATACTCCCGGCTGGTGCCCTCCATCCGCACGGCCCCGGTGGCCACCACCAGGTCGCCGGAGGCCACATCCAGCCGGATGCCACCGCAGGTGCCCACCCGCAGGAAGGTGTCCACCCCCAGCTGAGCCAGCTCCTCCAGGGCGATGGCGGCGGAGGGGCCGCCGATGCCGGTGGATACCACCGCCACCGTTTCCCCCAGCAGCCTGCCCTTCCAGGAGCAGAACTCCCGGTTCGTGGTCAGGTGGCGGGGTTCCTCCAGATATTGGGCAATGGCGGCGCACCGCCCCGGGTCGCCGGGCAGGATACAGTACCGGCCCAGCCCGTCCTCCCTGCTCAGCCGGATGTGAAACTGCTCCTCTCGCGTTTCCTTCTTCATAGGGCGCCTCCGTGTGTTTGGTCCATTGGCCAAGATGGGGTTATTTTAACACAGCTTTTCCAAAAGTGCAAGCCCAACTTGTGAAAAAACAGAGCGCACCAAAAAAGGCGGGCGCCGCCTTCCGGCTTCGCCCGCCCCTGCTGCTACAGAACCTGCTCAGCAGCCGCAGTGCTTTCTCCCGCGGCTGTCCGACTGGAAGGATGCGCACTCCGTACAGTCGCAGCTCCTGGGATTGATCTCCCCGCAGCAGCCCACCTTGATGGTGTTCAGGGTGCAATAATTCTGCTCACCGGCGTGGTGGGCGCAGGTGTTGACGGAACATTCGATGTTGTGGTTTACCTTGTCCATAACAGATACCTCCTTGAATTGGTACGGTTTCAGTATGGACAATTTTGCGGAAATCATACCCCACAGTTACAGTTTTTTGCATTGAGGGGAGCGGTCGCCGACGGCCTCCAGTTGGGCCTCCGCCGTTTCGATATACTTCGCCGTGTTATAACGGAGGTAGTCCGCCTGCTCCGGGGACACCTGCCCCACCACCCTGGCGGGGCAGCCCATCACCAGGCTGTAGGGCGGGATGTTCATTTTCCCCGTCACCAGGGCGTTGGCGCCGACAATGCAGTGCGCCCCCACCTGACAGCCGGACAGCAGGGTGGCCCCCATGCCGACCATGGTGCCCTCCCCCACGGTGCAGCTGTGAACGATGGCCCCATGGCCCAGGACGCAGCCCCGGCCGATGCGGACGGGCGTGCCGGTGTCGCAGTGCAGGACGCAGTTGTCCTGTACGTTGGTGTCCGCGCCGATGAAGATGGCGTCCATATCCCCCCGGACGGTGACGCTATACCACAGGCTGACGTGGGCCTCACAGGTCACATCGCCAATCACCGCCGCGTTTTCCGCAATGCGGACGGTGGGGTGCAGTTGGGGGTGTTTCCCCTGATACGGTTTGATAATCATGATGGATTCCTTTCCGGGTGCATGGGTGGATGCAGGGCGACTTGCAGAGGACGCCTCCCCCACAAAAAGAGATACGTTTATGATACAGACTGTTCCCGCCGCCGTCAAGGGTGATTTTTTGATTTTTCTGAGCACAGAGGAAAAACTGTTGCAGGTTTGGCGCAATTATGATAAAATAACGCTATAGGATAATCGTTGATTTTCAGAAAGGAAGGTTACACTATGATTCAGATTCGTCCTGTCTCAGACCTGAGAAACAGATTCACAGAGATTGAAGATACCGTGAAAAAAGGCCAGCCGGTCTATCTGACGAAAAACGGATACGGCTCTATGGTGGTTTTAAGCCTGGAGCAATATGCTGCCCTGACCGACGAGGTGGAGGTCAAACTGGATGAGGCAGACCGCGCGGCGGAGCTGAACGATGTGCGCTATACAGAGGAGCAGGTGTTCGGCCGTGTCAGGGGACGTATCCATGAACGGAACGCGCTATAAGCTACGGTTCCTCCCGTTGTTCGAGGAAGATTTGAACGAAATTGTGGACTATATTGCAAACCGATTGCAAAATCCCATTGCCGCGGAAGCGCTGGTGGATGACGTCCAAAGGGCCATTCAGGAACGGCTGTTTTGTGCAGAATCCTTCGCGCCATATCCCTCGGTGCGGGAACGCCAGTATCCGTACTATCGCATCAGTGTGCGCAATTACACCATTTTTTATGTCGTGATTGACGATGTCATGGAGGTGCGCCGCATCCTTTACAGCCGCCGCAATTTGACGGAGCACATCTGAACGTTGATACACAAACCGAATCACCGAACAAGCGGCCCTGAACGAATCCGGTTCAAGGCCGCTTGTT
>JAJQET010000171.1 GCA_021201515.1 Clostridiales bacterium
GTCTCCGCCCTGGCGGTGGGCCACCCCACTGACCCCGCCAACACCAGGGAGCCGGACCCGGCCAAAATCGTCGTCACCCGAATCTGAGGACTGGCCCGGCGGGAAAATGCGGCCATGCGCACACGGTACACCCCACAGAAAAGCAAAAAACTCCCGCTGCAGCAGCACGCTGCAGCGGGAGTAAAAAGTTTTGACGCAGGTTACACCAGATTCAGCACCAGCACGGCAACCAAAAACACACCCGCCACGACCCGGGTGACCTTCGCCAGGCGATGGTCCCAGGTGTTGCCCTGGTTTTTGGACAGGAAGGTGTCCGCGCCGCCGGAGATGGCGCTGTTGACGCCGGAGTTCTTGCCGGACTGCAGCAGAACCACGCAAATCAGGAATACGGCGGCAATCGCAATGATGATGCTGATAACAAGCTGAGGAGTAGTCATAACAGGAGGCTTCCTTTCCATAGAACCCCGCTTTTGCGGGAAGAATCATTCAGACGTGTTTATTATGATAGCACAAACATCGGGGGAATGCAAGCACTTTTTTCACGTTTTCTTCACATTTTCCGGGAAATTCCCGGTCTCCCCGCCCCGCCCTCCGGACAGGAAAAAATCCTGTAGAAACGCAAAAGAATCCTGCTTTCGTTTCTTGCCAAGGCCGCCGGACTGTGTTATGATAAGAGGGATACAAAACAACTCTGCACACCCTTATCAAACGGAGGTTATTTCTCATGGTCAACGTTGATATTTCATCCATTTACAGTGCCGTCCCCCAGGAGACCGTAGCCGCCATGGAGCCCCGGCTGAACGCCGCCTATGACACTTTGTTCAGCGGCAGCGGCGCAGGCAACGACTTTTTGGGCTGGCTCCACCTGCCGGAGAACTATGACAAGGAGGAGTTTGCCCGCATCCAGAAGGCGGCGAAGAAGATTCAGTCCGACTCCCAGGCCCTGGTGGTCATCGGCATCGGCGGCTCCTACCTGGGCGCCCGCGCCGTGGTGGAGCTGATCAAAAGCCCCAACTACAACCTGAAGAAGAAGGACACCCCGGACATCTTCTTTGCGGGCAACACCCTGTCCACCGACGCTGTGCTGGAGACCCTGGAGCTGATCGGCGACCGGGACTTCTCCATCAACATCATCTCCAAGTCCGGCACCACCACCGAGCCTGCCGTCTCCTTCCGTATCTTCAAGGCGGCTCTGGAGGCCAAGTACGGCAAGGAGGAGGCCGCGAAGCGCATCTATGCCACCACCGACAAGGCCCGTGGCGCATTGAAGGGCCTGGCCGACGTGGAGGGCTATGAGGAGTTCGTGGTGCCCGACGACGTGGGCGGCCGCTTCTCCGTGCTGACCGCCGTGGGCCTGCTGCCCATCGCCGTGGCGGGCATTGACATCGAGGCCCTGATGCAGGGCGCGGCGGACGCCATGAATGCCTTCTCCGTCAAGAGCATGGAGAACCCCGTCTTCCAGTACGTCGCCGCCCGGAACGCCCTGTACGAGGCGGGCAAGAGCGTGGAGATTCTGGGCAGCTATGAGCCCTCCTTCCGGTTCATGACTGAGTGGTGGAAGCAGCTCTATGGCGAGAGCGAGGGCAAGGAGCTGAAGGGCATCTTCCCCGCCTCTGTGGAGTTCACCGCCGACCTGCACTCCATGGGCCAGTTCATCCAGCAGGGCTCCCGCATCATGTTCGAGACCATGGTGAACTTTGAGAAGCCCCACGGCGAGGTGGTCATCGGTGAGGACGCCGAAAATGTGGACGGCCTGAACTTCCTGGCCGGCAAGAACCTGAAGTTCGTCTGCGACCAGGCCATGCTGGGCACCCGTCTGGCCCATGTGGACGGCGGCGTTCCCAACATCGTGGTAAACGTGGAGACCATCGACGCCTACAACACCGGCGCGCTGATCTACTTCTTCGAGCTGTCCTGCGGCATTTCCGGCTATGTGCTGGGGGTCAACCCCTTCAACCAGCCCGGCGTGGAGGCCTACAAGAAGAATATGTTCGGCCTGCTGGGGAAGCCCGGCTATGAGGAGCTGGGGGCGTCCCTGAAGGCCCGGCTGTAAGACATCCCCTCACAACAAAACCAAATGACAACGACGGCGCATCCGGTTGGATGCGCCGCCGCGTTTTTTCTATGGGAGACGGGGCCCCGCTCATCCCTTTCCGTCCAGCTCCTTCGTCTGCTCCCGCACCAGGGCGCACAGCTCCTCTGCCATCTCGGAGTCGGCGGCTTCGGCGGCGATGCCCAGGGCGGAGGCCCGGATCAGGGGGGTGATCCACACGCTGCCGCTGCCCACGGCGAAGCGCAGGCCGTCGGGCATATGCTCCGCGTTGGGGTACTTCTCCCCCAGGGCCCGCATCAGCGCCCCCCGGCTGTGCTCCAGCCGCACCTCTGTCCGGCAGACGGCGCAGGCGGGCAGGGTGGCCACCAGCCGGTTCAGCCCCTGGCCGGTGCGGCCCATGTGGCTGCAAATCAGGCAGGCGGCATAGACCCCGTCCCACAGGGCGGGGTGGGCGGCGTAGCAGTCCCGGCCGGCGCAGCCGTCCCTGGCCAGCCGGTACAGCTTGCCGCCGAACTGCTCCGCCAGCTTCTCCGCCGAGGCGGGGGCGGCGGAGGGGACGGCCAGGGTCCGCTCTCCCCGCTCCATCAGGATGGCCAATACCAGCAGCAGGAGCTGCTCCCCGCCGATGGGCTGGCCTTGCTCGTCTGTGGCAGAGAGGGTGCCCTCGGTGCTGAGCCGGAATACGGGGATGCCCTTGCGTTCCTTGCGCTCCACCGTCACTCCCAGCAGGGTCAGTCCCTCCGCCAGAAGGCGGTTTTCCAGCCCGTTATGGGAGACAATAACCGTTACCTTCGGCAGGGGGGAGGCGGCCACCGACCGGGCGGCGTCGGTGAGCCAGCCGCGGTCCACCCCGCCTGTCACCCGCTCGGTGCCGATCTGCCCCGGCGCGGCCCGGTACACCGCCTCCCGCAGCAGGCCCTGCTCCAGCCGCCGCTGCCGGGCCCTGGAGAAGGGCAGGCCGTCGCCGTCCAGACAGTGCATCCGGACGTCCTCCCCCCGCTGCTCCAGAAACAGGGAGACGGGGACGGCAGCGGAGCGGGCAAACCAGGCCGCGGCCTGGGCTGTGGTGCCGTCGTGGAGGAACACGTCTCCCCCGGCGGCGGTGACGCCGGCGGAGGCCGCCCGGAGCAGGGCCTGGCAACCGGAGCCGCCGAAGCCTCCCAGCCCCACCCGGCCCTCGCTGCCCAGGATGCTGCCAACGGTCACCAGCAGC
>JAJQET010000021.1 GCA_021201515.1 Clostridiales bacterium
GGGGTGGCCCTGGGCAACATGGTGGGCAGCCTCACCGTGGGCAAACGAAAATACGCCGCCGTGGAGGAGGAGATGCAGCGCCTGAACCGGGAGTCCGCCGCCCTCCGGGCCAGGCTGGAGGAGCTGGTCACCGCCGACGCGGAGGCCTTCGCCCCCCTGTCCAAAGCCTACGGCCTCCCCGCCTCCACCCCGGAGGAACAGGCCCGCAAGGCGGCGGTGATGGAGGAGGCCCTGGACAGGGCCTGCGCCGTCCCCATGGACATCATGCGCACCTGCTGTAAGGCCATCTCCCTGATTGAGGTGTACGCTGCCAAGGGCAGCGTCATGGCGGTGTCCGACGCGGGGGTGGCCGCCGCCTGCTGCAAGGCCGCCCTCCAGGGGGCCAGCCTGAACGTGTTCATCAACACCCGCTCCATGGCCGACAAGGACAAGGCGGACCGCCTGAACCGGGAGGCGGAGGAGCTGCTGGCGACCTGGTGCCCCAGGGCGGACAAGGTGTTTCAGGACGTGATGGGCCGATTGAAGTAACCACGCCAAATTCTGACAGAAAAGGAAGGTTCCCATGCCAATACTGCTGAAGGGCGGGCCCGTGGTGGCCGCCATGAACGAGAACTCTGCCGCCCGCTGCGCCGCACTGGCTGCGAAGGGCGTCACCCCCCAGCTGGCCATCGTCCGGGTGGGGGAGCGCCCCGACGACCTGAGCTACGAGCGGGGGGTCATGAAGCGCTGCGCCGCGGTGGGGGTTGCCGTCCGGCAATTCCTGCTGCCTGCCGACGCCGCCCAGGAGGAACTGCTGGCCGTCATCGACCGGGTGAACCGGGACGGGGCCATCCACGGCTGCCTGCTGTTCCGCCCCCTGCCCAAGACCATGGACGACAGGGCGGTGCGCGCCGTCCTCGCCCCGGAGAAGGACGTGGACGGCATTACCGACCTGAGCCTGGCCGGGGTGTTCACCGGGGCGGCTACCGGCTTCGCCCCCTGCACCGCCCAGGCCTGCGCGGAGATCCTGGACTTCTACCAAGTTCCTCTGTCCGGCAGGCGAGTGACGGTGGTGGGCCGGAGCCTGGTGGTGGGGAAGCCCGCCGCCATGCTGCTGGATCGGCGCAATGCCACCGTGACCATGTGCAACAGCCGCACCCGGAACCTGGCCGCCGTCTGCCGGGAGGCGGACGTGGTGGTGGTGGCCATGGGGCGGATGGGCGCCATCGGCGGGGACTGCCTCCGCCCCGGCCAGACTGTGGTGGACGTGGGGATTCACGTTGGCCCGGACGGCAAGCTCCGGGGCGACGTCCGTTTTGACGAGGCGGAGGGGATCGTCTCCGCCATCACCCCCGTCCCCGGTGGGGTGGGCACCGTCACCAACTCGGTGCTGGTGCGCCATGTCGTCGAGGCGGCGGAGCGGAGCCTGCTATGATTTGTCAACCTATCACATTTTATGGTTGACAATTGCCTCCTGCTGTGGTATAGTAATCGAGGTTCAGGGCCAGCGCCCGTCTGCGCAGCCCTGCCCGCTGATTCAACCACAACAGGAGGCTTTTTTATGAGCACTGAAACGACAACAACTGCGGAATCTTCCGCCCGCGCCAACCGTTCCCGCATCCGCGACCTGACCCTGGTGGCCCTGTTCGCCGCGCTGATGGCGATCTGTTCCTGGATCTCCATCCCCGCCACCGTCCCCTTTACCATGCAGACCTTCGGCGTCTTTGTGGCCGTGGGGCTGCTGGGCGGCAAACGGGGCACCCTGGCCGTGCTGGTCTATATCCTGCTGGGGGCCGTGGGCCTGCCGGTGTTCGCCGGATTCTCCGGCGGGCTGGGTTCCCTGTTCGGCTCCGCCGGAGGGTATATCATCGGCTTCCTCGGCTCCGCCCTGGTGATGTGGGGGATGGAGAAGCTGTTCGGCACCGGGGCCGTGGCCCAAATCGCCTCCATGCTGGTGGGGCTGCTGGTGTGCTACGCCTTCGGCACCGCCTGGTTCATGGTGGTCTACACCACCGCCAACGGGGCTGTGACGCTGATGACAGTGCTGGGGTGGTGCGTTATCCCCTTTATCCTGCCTGATCTCCTGAAAATCGCCCTGGCCTTCCTGCTGACGAACCGCCTGAAGCGGTATGTGCCCCAGTGAAGCCCCCACCTGTGAACATCTCCCTTTTGCAGCAGCAAGCCCCAGCCCATCCGGGCTGGGGCGATTGTTTTGCAGGAAAATGTCATCATTTAAGGTGCAATCCATCCTGGGTTGAGGGGAATCACGTGGCCTTACAGTCAGATGTCCACGACCAAAGGGCAACAAAATTGCCGCCGCCCCGCCGTAAGGCATAGGGAGCGCAGCGGAAATGCCGCTTGACGGCAGGGACGTGGGCGGCAATCAAGGCCCCGCCCTGGCAAGGGTAAAACGAAATTCCTTTATCCTGCCCTATCTAAGGAGAGAAGCATCCGGGCGCACACTGTGCGCCCCTGCGGAAAAGCAGGAAACACAGCTATCATAGTAAGTGAAAAGCGAATCCGACCATCCTTCTTCGCCTGAGGAAGAAAATTCCTTTCCGTTGATGGCATTGCTACCCCTCCGGATGATACACCCACGCTTTCCGCCTCCGCCAGGGCAGATACTCCAACACCATAATGGTCAGCACCAGCAGGGCGTAGGCGGGCAGGTAGCCCGCCTTCCCGAAGAGCTGGTACAGCACCGTCAGCGGGGAGTCGGGGGAATCCCCCAGCAGGAAGAAGTAATTGGTGTGCCAGCGCCGGTTCAGCAGGTACAAAGGCGGCACCACCGCCGCCAGAAATACCAGCGGCTTCCACATGGCCCGCATCCGGGGCCGCAGCGTCCCGTCCAGCAGCTGCCAGAGGGGGAACAGGAGCAGTCCGGCGTGGGTCAGGAAGCCGGTCAGGTTCATAAAGTTCCATTGTGGATACATATTCCAGTTGGGAAAGAGCAGCGCGGACAGCGCCCCGGCCCAGCACAGGCTGTACAGGGTCTGCCCCACCCAGTCCCAGCGGGTGTAGGCGAAGAGCAGGCACAGGAAGGGGGCCAGCTCGCACAGCTGCAGGGGCAGATGATGGGTGCTCAGGTGGCCGGTGACGGCCAGAATACAGTATTCCGCCACGATGTTGGCGCACATCAACCAGGCCAGCGTCCGGCTGAGCCGCTGCTGCTCCTGCCGGTTCCGGCCCACATAATAGAGGGACAGCAGCGCAATCCCCAATGCGATGCCGCCCAGCCAGACCAGATGGACGGGGCCGAAATGGGCAAAGCCCACCT
>JAJQET010000095.1 GCA_021201515.1 Clostridiales bacterium
GCTTGACGGCGGGAACGTGGGCGGCAATCCCTGCCAGCCGCCATCGGCGGCAGCTCTGGTGCGTGACAAGTCACATCGTCTCTGACGGGATAGACCACTTATAGATTGGACAGCGCGAAGCCCCAGTGGGATAGGAGAGGGGTTCTTAGGGGGGAGCGAGGCCCCGAGCTTCCCCCTGAGCCGCCTTCTTTTGCTACTTTTCTTGGCGGAGCAAGAAAAGTAGGCCCCGCCCTGGCAAGGGCAAACACCTATTTCCTTTCTCAATCCTTATCTAAGAAAAACAATTCCATTAAGTTGATGACATTGGCTTCGGCTGGGCGTTGCCGGAGTCCTGGAGCTGCTTCATGGGAATCTGGCCGGGGCCGGGGAGGCTCATGCGCCGCTTGCGCTCGCTGGAATAGGACAGCTTGGCGTGGATGCGCTCCACGTCATGATTCTCCACAGCCACCCGATAGGAGTGGAGGTTTTCCTCCAGCCGTTTTAAGACCACGGTCAGGGCCGGCGCGTTCATGGAGAACAGCTCCGTCCACATATCCACGTCCAGCGCGGCCACCCTGGTCACGTCCCGGAAGCTGCCCCCCTCAAAGCCCCGGCACTGGAACAGCTCCGCATCGTCGCACACCGCCACCGCCACAATGTGCATCAGCTGGCTGGTGTAGGCGATGATGGCGTCATGCTGCTCCGGGGTGGTGTTGACAATGTCCTTGCAGCCGATGTATTTCGCCAGCCGCTCAATGAGGGCGATGTGTTCCCCGGTGCTGGCGGGGCGGGGGGTCATGATGAAGTGGGCGTTCTGGAACAGGGTGGGGAAGGAGTTCTCAATGCCGGAGAACTCGGTGCCCGCCATGGGGTGACAGCCGATGAAGTCCACCTCCGGGGGCAGGGCCTCCGCCGCCTCCATGACGCAGGTCTTGATGCCGCAGACGTCGCTGACCAGGCTGCCCGGCCGGAACAGGGGGCTGTACCGGTGCAGATAATCCACGATGATGTGGGGATCCATGCACAGGAAGGTCAGGTCGGCCTCCGACAGCGCCTCCTCCGGGGACAGGGAACCCCGGTCAATGATTTTGTGGGAGAGGGCGTAGTCCAGCGTGGCCTGGCGGCGGGCCACGCCGACGATTTCATACCCCTCGAACCCTTTCAGGGCGCTGGCCAGGGAGCCGCCGATCAGCCCCAGACCGACGATTACGATTTTCTTGCCCATAGACGCATCCCGCTCCTTTGCTCCGGCCGGGCCGGAGAGGTTATTTTCCTTACTTTAACACGTTTCCCCCGGCGGGGTCAAGCCTTTTCCCCGCGTTTGTACCGAAGGGAAGGGGAATTTCGGGCATTTTTTGTGCATCTGAGAGTTTTTTTCCCGTACCCCTTGACAAAACCGTGTTTTAAAGGTATCATAAGAGACAGTCTAAACGCAATGACTGGGATGGTATTGTCCAGCGCCACGGTTCAGAGAGGATGCGGCAGCTGAAAAGCGTCTATCGATGGCGGACAGTGCGGGTCACCCACGAGCGGTTCCGTTGAACGGCGTCAGCCCAGTAAGCGGAAACGGGCCTTCCACGTTACGGAATCAAAGAGTGCGCAGGCCGGGCTCGCCGGGGCTGCGAATTTAGGTGGTACCACGGAGTTTCAGCTTCGTCCTAATGAGGGGACGGGGCATTTTTTATGCCCTGCCGCCTGCTGAACCTGCCTTTCGGCAGCGTAATTTAAAGGAGGGATTCCAATACGATGAAAATGACTGGCGCACAGGTCGTGATGGAGTGCCTGCTGGAACAGGGCGTTGATACTGTCTTTGGCTATCCTGGCGGCACAATTTTGAACATCTACGACGAATTTGAACTGCATGGCTACAATCAGAAGATTCGCCATATCCTGACGGCCCATGAGCAGGGGGCCTCCCACGCGGCGGACGGCTACGCCCGGGCCACCGGCAAGGTGGGGGTGTGCTTCGCCACCTCCGGCCCCGGTGCCACCAACCTGGTGACGGGCATCGCCACCGCCTATATGGACTCGTCCCCCGTGGTGGCCATCACCTGCAACGTGGGGGAGAACCTGATCGGCAAGGACTCCTTCCAGGAGGTGGACATCACCGGCATCACCATGCCCATCACCAAGTGCAACTACTTGGTGCGGGACGTGAACGACCTGGCGGACATCATCCGGGAGGGCTTCGCCATCGCCCGCTCCGGCCGCCCCGGCCCGGTGCTGATCGACATTTTGAAGAACGTCACCACCGAGCTGACGGACTTCCGCCCCCTGCCCCTCAGCGAGCATCACCACTATGGCCGCCTGGCCAAGCTGATGGCCAGGGACAATTACGAGTTCAAGGAGTTTGAACCGGACCACGACGACATTAACCAGCTGGTGGATATGCTGGACCACTCCGCCCGTCCCCTGATTCTGGTGGGCGGCGGCGTCATCCGCTCCAAGGGCGCCGTGCCGGAGTTCCGGAAGTTTATGGAGAAGCTGGGGGCGCCTGTCACCTCCACCATCATGGGCGGCGGCGCCTGCCCCGGCAACCATCCCCTGTTCACCGGCATGATCGGAATGCACGGCTCCCACGCCTCCAACGTGGCCAGCCATGACTGCGACCTGCTGGTGGCCATCGGCTGCCGGTTCTCCGACCGGGTGACCTGCGACGTGGGGAGCTTTGCCCCCAACGCCAAAATCGTCCACATCGACATTGACCGGGCGGAGATCGACAAAAACGTGCAGACCGCCCACCACATCATCGGCGACGCCCGCCGGGTGCTGGAGCTGCTGAATGAGCGCATCATGCTCCGGGAATATGACTTCTCCTCCTGGCGGAACGCAGTGCTGAGCCTGAAGGAGCCGGAGCCGAAGCCGGCGGAGGACGGCCGCCTGCTGCCCAGGGAGATCCTGGAGACGGTGTCCCGCCTGACCGACGGCAACGCCATCATCGCCACCGACGTGGGCCAGCATCAGATGTGGTCGGCCCAATATTACCACTTCAACCGGCCCGGCCAGCTGCTGACCAGCGGCGGCTTCGGCACCATGGGCTTCGGCTACGGCGCGGCCTTCGGCGCGAAGGTGGGCATGCCTGACCAGGTGGTGGTACATACCACCGGCGACGGCTGTTTCCGCATGAACTGCCACGAGATGGCCACGGTGCAGTACTATGACATCCCCGTCATCACCATTATCTTTGACAACGGCACCCTGGGCATGGTGCGCCAGTGGCAGAGCCTGATTTATGACCACCGCTACAGCGCCACCACCCTGGACCG
>JAJQET010000185.1 GCA_021201515.1 Clostridiales bacterium
CTGTTCCCCGACCTGAAGGTGCGCTATCAGGAGATCGGGCTAAAATGCACTGCCCCCCTCCCCGCCCTGGACTATGCAGCAGGGCAGGCCAATGGGGCCATGCTGGACGCTATGGCTTCCGTCCCAGACTGGGGAGACCGGGTGGCCCATCTGCGCTCGGCCATGTCCGCCAGCCGGGGCAGCCTGTCCCGCCAGGCGGTAAATCGGCTCTACGGGGAGGAGGTGCGCATCTCCGCCTCCAAAATCGACAATATCCGCTCCTGCCACTTCGGCTACTTCATGGAGTACGGCCTGCGGGCCAAAGCCAGGAAACCCGCCAGCTTCGACGCCCCCCAGGTGGGCACCTTTATCCACTATGTGCTGGAGTACCTGCTGAAACAGGCGAAGCCCCTGGGCGGTATCAAGGCTCTGGAGGAATCGCAAATCAAAAAACTGACAGAGGCCGCCGTAGAGCAGTACATTGCTCAGGAACTGGGCGGGATGGAAAAGCAGAACCCCCGGTTCCAATACCTGTTCCTCCGCCTGCTGGAGAGCATCGACCTGATCGTGGCCAACCTGACGGACGAGCTGAAACGGTCGAAATTCCAGCCCATCGCCTTTGAGCTGGGCTTCGGAACGGGCAAGGACCTGCCGCCGGTGCGCCTGAATGTGGATGGCATGACCCTGGTGATCTCCGGCTTTGTGGACCGGGTAGACGGTTGGGTGAAGGACGGCAAGCTCTACCTCCGGGTGGTGGACTACAAGAGTGGGCGCAAGGTATTTGACTTGACAGAGGTTTGGCATGGGCTGCAAATGCAAATGCTGCTCTACCTCTTCACCCTCCAGGAGGAGGGGCAGGACTTCTTCGGGGGTGAGGAAATCGTTCCCGCCGGTATCCTGTACGCCCAAGTGCATGAGGTGCTGATCTCCGGCTCCCACCACATGACGGAAGAGGACGTGCAGAAGGAGACGGACAAGGCCCTCCGCCGCAGCGGGCTGCTGCTCCAGGACATGGACGTCCTGGACGCCATGGAGCACGTCCCTCTGGGGCAGTCGCCCCGGTTCCTGCCCATCCGGGTCTCGAAAAAGACTGGGGGCATCTCCGGGGACAATCTGGCCTCTGCCGCCCAGTGGGGGCTGCTCCACAACCACATCCAGGAGGTGCTGCGGCAGATCGCCGGGGAACTGGCCGCCGGCAATATCAACGCCGACCCCTACCTCCACGCCGGGCGCACCCCCTGCGACTGGTGTGATTACGCCGCCGCCTGTCACTTTGAAAACGGTCAGGGGGGCGACTGTCAGCGCTATCTATATAATGTGCGGGGGCAAAAGTTCTGGCAGGCCGCCGCCGAAGCCCAGGGAAAGGAGAATGCCCAATGAGTGTGCATCTGACGCCGGAGCAGTCCGCTGTGGTGGAAAACCGTGGCGGGGAGCTGCTGGTCTCCGCCGCCGCCGGCTCCGGCAAGACACGGGTATTGGTGGAACGGCTTCTGAAACGGGTCAACGAGGAAGGCTGCAACCTGGACGATTTCCTCGTCATCACCTACACAAAGGCCGCCGCCGCAGAGCTGCGGGTGAAGATTCTGGACGCCGTGAAGGAGCAGCTGGCCGCCGACCCCACCAACGCCCACCTCCGCAGGCAAACCAGCCTGATTTATCAGGCGCAGATCTCCACCATTCATTCCTTCTGCACTACGCTCCTACGGGAGAGCGGCCATCTGCTGGACATCGACCCGGACTTCCGGGTGGCGGATGAGACGGAGGTTGCCCTGCTGCGGCTCACGGTGCTGGATCGGGTGCTGGAGGAACGGTATGCCCACATCCAGCAGAGCGGCTTCGGCACCCTGGTGGACACCTTCTCCGCCGGGCGGGACGACAGCAGACTGAAAGACATCGTGCTGGACATCCACGGCCGGGTCCAGAGCCACCCGAATCCGGAGCGCTGGCTCCGGGAGCAGGAGGCTGCCTTTGATTTAAGAGGTGTAAAGGATATTGGCCGCACACGTTGGGGAGAGCTGCTGCTCCAGGACTCCGCTGAGATGGCGGACTATTGGCTCCGGCGGCTCAGCGCCACCCTGGACTGGATGGAGGAGGACCCCGTCACCCAGAAGAACTACGGCGACTCCATCCGCACCACCATGGACGCCCTGGACAACTTCATTACCGCCACCGGCCACGGCTGGGACAGCGCCGCCGCCCTGGCGGACATCGACTTCCCCAGGGTCGGCTCCGCCCGAAAGGGTGCGGACCCTGTCATCCGGGACAAGGTCAAGGCCGTCCGGGAGAAGTGCAAGAAGGAGGTTTCCGCCCTGAAAGAGCGGTTCGCCTCCACCTCTGCGGAGCTGCTGGCGGAGATGGAGGATACCCGCCTGGCCGTCACCCAGCTGTTCCGGCTGGAGCTGGACTTCATGGACGCCTTTCAGGCGGAGAAGCGCAGGCGCAAGCTGCTGGATTTCAGCGATCTGGAGCATTTTGCCGTTCAGGTGCTGGTGAACAAGGACGGCCAGCCCTCCCCCCTGGCAAAAGAGTGGCAGCGCCGCTATGTGGAGGTCATGGTGGACGAGTACCAGGACACCAACGAGGTGCAGAACGCCATCTTTGACGCCATCACCGACGGCGGACGGAATCTCTTCCAGGTGGGAGACGTGAAGCAGTCCATCTACCGGTTCCGGTTGGCCGACCCCCGCATCTTCCTGCGGAAGTATCGCAGCTTTCCCCCCGCCGGAGGTGCGAAGGAAGGCCAGCCCCGGCGGCTGGTACTGACCCGGAACTTCCGCTCCCGCGCCAGTGTCCTCTACGCCGTCAACTTCGTCTTTGAGCAGATCATGACCCGGCAGTTCGGCGACGTGGACTATGGGGAGGACCAGAAGCTGGTGCCCTCCCTCCCCTATCCGGACTACGACGGCGACCGGACGGAGCTGGACGTGCTGGATCTGGCGGATTTGGAGCAGGATGAGCATGAGGCCAGGCTGCCAAAGGAGCTGTTGGAGGCCCGCTTTGTGGCAAGGCGCATCCGCCGCCTGCTGGACGAGCCGTATCTTGTGACAGACGGCGATGAATTGCGGCCGGTGCGGCCGGAGGACATCGCGGTGCTGCACCGCTCTCTGAACCAGGTGCAGCCCTATCTGACCCTGGCCCTGGACGAGGAAAACATCCCCTGGCAGTCCTCCGGGGAGGAGGACATCTTCGCCACCACCGAGGTGACGGTGGCACTCTCCTACCTGGAGGTGGTGAACAACCC
>JAJQET010000223.1 GCA_021201515.1 Clostridiales bacterium
TGCCTTACGGCGGAACGGGCGGCAATTTTGTTGCCCTTTGGTCGTGCTAATCTGACTGTATGGCTACGTTGCACCCCTCAACCCAAGATAGATTGTATCTTAAAGTTGATGGCATTGCCTTTCAGGAAAGGCCGGACAAAGCCTCTATAGCGAACGTTCTCTCAGGAGACACCGCCGGGAGGGCAAACCCTATTCCCTTTAAACCGCCTTAACCAAACAGCGCAGCAGAACCGGAGCGTACCGGCCTGCTGCGCTGCTGCTTTTTTAAAGGTAGAAGTGAACGATGATGCCCAACATCAGCAGATGGGCGGGGTAGAAGAGGTAGAACACATACTTGTTCTCATGCCAGCCCTGCTGCCCGTCATAGGCCCAGATCAGGTAGCCGGAGAAGGGTGCCGTGACGTACATGATACTGATGGCACAGCCCAACAGCACCTTGACCCCCCGCTTGTCGTAGAGGAGGTAGTACACCGCCACCAGCAGCACCTCGCACAGGCCGAAGGCCAGGTTCAGCAGCTCGCACCACAGCACCCCGGCGATCACCAGCAGAATCTGCATCAGCCGGTACTGGAAGCCCTGCTTCTCCCCCATCATCCGGAGGCCGTACAGCATGGCCAGGCAGACCACCATGCTGAACAGGGCGTTCTGGCTGGACGTGTCCCAAAAGCTGTCGCTCATGGCCAGGTCATAGGGCACCTCGCTGAGCACCGCAAAAGCCAGCATGGTCAGAAAATAGTTCTTATAGCTGCTGGTGCGGCGGAACCCCTCCACCAGCAGGAAGGCGAAGATGGGCACCGCCAGCCCGCCGATCATCTGGAACGCGGCGGCCCAGCCCGCCACCGTCATCAAACTGGCGTCGTTGGACAGCATCTCGGAGAACTCCGCCGTGGTGTAATCGCCCATATGAATCAGGCCGTTTTGGATAATGGCCACGCTGATGCTGTAGCACAGCATGGTGACGCAGCCGAACACCTTCAGCTTCGCCGTGGTGACGGGGATGTAGCGTCTGCGGCGCTTCTTTTTGGGGCGGCCGTACCGGTCGTACACCACCTGTTCTTCCTGCTCCTGATACTCCTGATAGTCCTGTCTCATGGGATGCTCCTGTCTGTGGTGCTGTTTATGCTTGAAAGTTCCGGATGGTTTCCAGGGCGGGCAGCGCCCGGCCCTGGTAGTCGAACAGGGCCTGATTGGCCCACTCGTTGCCGCCGGGGCCCTGCTCCCCGGTGTAGGCCAGGGCCGCCTCTGTGGCCCAGCCGCTGCCCGGTACGGGCAGCCAGGCAGGCTCCCAGTAGAAGAAGCCCCTGCCCCGGCCCTCCGGCACCCGGCAAATCAGCTCCATCACATCCTGCAAAAAGGCGGCCTGGCCCTCCGGCGTCATGGGGTAGGGCACCGGCTCCACCAGGGCGGGTTTGGTGGCCATCCCCTTCCGCTGCCCGTCGGGCAGCTGTTCATACGTCTGATACTCCTCCATAGTAAACGCCGTGGAAACTTCTGTCAAGATTAAATTTTTTTGGTAACGCAGGGCGATGTCGTTCATGTTGGCCGCAAGGTCGTTCAATGTGCCATGCCAGAAGGGATAATAGCTCAGACCGATATAGTCAAAGTCCGCGCCGCCCTGGGCAAGGTAGCTGTCGAACCAGGTGCGGTACAGGGCGTTGTTCCCGCCGTTGTCCAGGTGTATCATGACGGGAAGGGTTCCCGCCGTCTCCCGGACGGCCCGGATGGCCCCGTTCAGAAACCGGACGATGGCCCCGAAGTTGGGCGTCCTGCCGTGGGGCCAGAGCAGACCGTTGGTCAGCTCGTTCCCCACCGCCACCATGTCCGGCAGCAGCCCCGCCTCGTCTAAGGTGCGGAGCACATCGCCGGTGTAGGTGTAGACGGCCTCCGCCAGCCCCGCCTCGTCCAGGCCCCGCCAGGCTTTGGGAACGGTCTGCTTGCCGGGGTCGGCCCAGAAGTCGCTGTAGTGGAAGTCCAGCAGCCAGCCCAGACCCATCCCCTTCGCCCTCCGGGCCAGGGTCATGGTGCGGGGCAGGTCGTTGGTGCCTGCGCCGTAGGGCTCCCCCGTCTCGCTATAGGGGTCGTTCCAGAGCCGCAGGCGCACCATGTTCATGCCGTAGCCCTTTAAAATCTCCATGGCTCCGCCGGGCGTCCCGTGGTCGGAAAACTGGCCGCCACATTCCTCCACCTCCAGCAGGGTGGAGAGGTCCATGCCTTTGATCCATGCGTCCAAACTGATTCCTCATTTCTTCGCTGTTTGAAAATCCCCACCGGACGAAAACGGGAGCGCCCCGCCTGTCCGATGGGGAAACCGGTTTGTTTGCTGATTTCGTCCTCAGTCGCTGAACTCCTCGAAGTCCACGATCCGCTTCATCATGCTGCGGTACCGGAAGCGGGCCAGCTGGTTCTTCTCCAGCACGTCCTCCTCCGTGCCCACATACTGGCAGCGGATGCAGTAGTACTCCTTCCGGTCGCTGTCGTAGAACATATCAATGTCCAAATCCCGCATGAAGCAGGAGGGGCAGCGGTAATTCAGTCTGCCTTTTCCAGATTGAGCCATGTGGTAAAGACCTCCTTCTCCTGCAACTTACCCGTATAGCCCAGGGTAAACATGGGGCTGAACGCATAACCTTCCCTGACGTAGCCGGACTTCTCCCTGCCCTGACAGGTCATGGACACCACCGTTTCAATGGGGGGCAGGGTGCAGCTCACCCGCTCCGCCCCGTCGGCGGACGCCTCCCGGCAGCGGTACTCGTAGGGAATCATAGTGCTGTTCGCCCTGGCCTCCACACGGAGGGTCAGGGAGGTCATATCCTCCGGATACTCCGTGGTGCCGTAGCAGCCCACCATATACTCGTTGATGGTCACCTCTGCGGTGGGGTCGCTCATCTCCAGGACGCGGCGCTCCATCTTGATGCAGCTGCCGCCCTCCGGAAAGGTGATGACCGTTTGCAGCTTCACCGTCATGTCGGCAAAGACCACCTCCACCGGGTCCAGGGTCAGGATGCGGTTCCCGCCCTCCTGGGAGAAGTGGGCCTTCGTCCGGCACAGGCACAGGTCCACCTCTTCCCCGTTGTGGGAGAGCTTGGCGCTGCGCACCGTACCCTCGCCGGCGTAGTGGGTGAAGTAGCCCGCCCGGTACTTCTCCTGAATCAGGAAGGGATAGCTGGCGTCCTGGATATGGGGAGTGCCGATGCCTACCGGCCAGTTCAGCTTCGCTAC
>JAJQET010000337.1 GCA_021201515.1 Clostridiales bacterium
CGCCTTGTCCTTGGTGCTGATGGTGATCTCGTTGGAGACGCCCCAGCAGACGATGGAGGGATGGTTGTAGTTCTGCACGATCAGCTCGGTCATCTGGCTGATGGTGTTGGCCCGGCCGTTGGGCATATGCTCCGAGATGTAGGGGATCTCCGCCCAGACCACCATGCCGTACTGGTCGCACAGGTCATAGAAGTACTGGTCATGCTGATAGTGGGCCAGACGGATGGTGTTGACCCCCATCTCCCGGATGATGGCCATATCCGTCTCATGATGCTGTTTCGTCAGGGCGTTGCCCAGGCCCTTCCAGTCCTGATGGCGGCTGACGCCCCGGAGGGGATAGGATTTGCCGTTCAGGAAGAAGCCCTCCTGGGGGTCCACCCGGCAGGTGCGCACGCCGAAGCGGGCGCTGACCTCGTCCACGGCCTGGCCGTCCACCGTCAGGGTGGCCACCGCCGTATAGAGGTAGGGATCCTTCACCCCGTTCCACAGGTGGACGGAGGGGATGGTCAGGGTCACATCGTCCCCCCTGCCGGAGGCCACCTCGGCCCCCTCGCCGTCCAGCAGCCGGACGGACACGGCGGCGTTTTCACCGTTGTGCCAGGTCTTGACCTGCACCTTGCCGTTGGCGCCGTCCACCTTGGGGGTGACCTGCAGCCCTTCGCCGCCGAAGTAGTCCAGGTCGAAGTGAACCTTGTTCACCACCCGCAGCAGCACGTCACGGTAGATGCCGCCATAAAAGGTGAAGTCCGCCTTCTGGGGATAGACCCGGTCGTTGACGCTGTTGTCCGCCTTGACGGTGAGGGCGTTGTCCGCCTTCAGCACGTCGGTCACGTCCGCCCGGAAGGTGGAGTAGCCGCCGTCGTGGGTCATGACGGTGGCCCCGTTCAAAATGACCTCCGCCGAGGCGTTGACCCCCCGGAACTCCAGATAGACCCGTTCGGTAGCCGGGTCATAGTCCGGTGCGGGGAACTGCTTTTCATAGACGCAGGCGCCCCGATAGTAGTCGTTCCCGCCGTCCTGTCCGTCGATGTTGTTCCAGGTGTGGGGAACGTCCACCGGTACGGCGACGCCGTCTTTTCCGGTGAACTGCCAGGATTGATTCAGGTTGATGGTTCTTTTCATATCTTTTCTCCAATTCTTTTTTCTGATGCTCCGCATAGTACCCAGCTTTTATAAAAAAATTATAGCTTTTACCTTAAAAATTTTCAAGGTCTCTGCCCGAAGTGGTCGTTTTTGTGGCGTAAGTGGTCGTATTGCACAAAAAAAGCCGGTAAGGAAGGGGGTGATTCTTCCTTACCGACAATGAATCTGTTTTTCTATGCGTCCTGCGTTTCCTCCGGCAGGGGGATGGTGATACTCAGATAAAAGAAGTTGTCTTTGGTGTCGATCACCGTTTCGCCGCCGTACTTCGCCACGGTGGAGCGGATGCTGCGGATGCCGTAGCCGTGAAAGCCGTCCCGCTCCTTGGTGGAGACGGGCAGGCCGTCCTCAAAGCTGGGCACCTCCTTCATGGGGTTGGTGACGCTGATGACCAGGAACCGCTGCCGGACGTGTACCAGCACGTCGATAATGCGCAGATGGGGTTGCTCGAATTTGGAGACGGCCTCCATGGCGTTGTCCATGGCGTTGCCCATGATGGTGTACAGATCCACGGGGTTCATAAAGTCCACACTGGCCCCGTCCACCACGCAGTTCACCGTGATGCCCTTGCGGTCGCACTCCAGTTGCTTCTCCGTCAGGACGGTGTTCAGCGTCTCGTTATTGGTGTTGACGCTCAGGTCATAGCCGTGGACGGAGTCCTCGATCTCCTGGAGGGCGCTGCGCTGGCGCTCACTGCTCTCCATACTGCGGACGGCCGCCAGCATATGCTTCAGGTCGTGGTACTTCTGGTTCACCCGGGCAATGTTTTCCTTGGAAAACTCATACTGCCGTTTCTGCTGCTGCCACAGCAGGTTCAGGGTGTCCACCTCCTGCTGGAGGGCGCTCTTTTTGAGCAGGGCCGTTTGGAGGTACAGCAGGGTGATGCAGTACGCCTGCCCGATCAGGATCAGAAGGCTGCCCAGGGTCAGCTCCGAATGGCTGTAGAAAACGAACATCAGCACCATGAAGATCATGTAGAGCATGACGGCGGAGGTCAGCTGTCTGGGTCCCACATGGTCGTTGCCGTACACCGGCAGCCACTTCCGCTCCGTCAGGGCCAGCGCCACACCGGCGATACAGATGACCGCCAGCAGGATTACGATGCGATACGCCAACCCGTCCAGCACCTGAAAGACCATATGGAGGTAGGGCAGGTCATAAAGCTCCTCCAGCAGCGCAACACACAGAGTTGACCAGACGCCGAAGTACAGGGCAATGCTGGCCTTCACCCTGCAGCAGGCCAGCGTCATCAACGTGGCGGAGGCCAGCAGCTCCACAGGGGCAAACCAGCCGCTTTGCTCCGGCGCCAGGCGCAGCGTGCAAAAGCAGAGCAGGCCGTTCAGGAGCAGGAACGCCGCAGCCCACAGGGGGAAGGTCCTCCTCCGGGGCAGGGGCAGCAGGAACACCAGGCAGAACCCCCAGCAAAACACATAGGAGAAGAAATTTGACCAGTAGGTTTGCTCCATCATGTGTTGCCCCCCATGTACCGCGTCACCGCCGCCATGAAGGCCGTCCGGTTCCGGCGGCTGATGTCCAGGGGCGTCCCTGCCACAGTCACCACGTTCTTGTCCACCTGGGACACATAGGCTAGGTTCACCAGGCACCAGTTGCTGCACCGGCTGAAATGGTAGGGCTCCAGCTCCTGCTCCGCCTTCTGCATCGTCCCCCGCAGGGTAAATTCCCCCTGGTTGGTGTGGTAATGCAGGATGTGATTCTGAATCTCCACATAGTAGATGTCCCTGGTTTGCAGCACCTGGACGCCGCTGGGCAGGGTCAGGACAATGCGCTTCCCCTCCCGGCTCTCCGCCCGGCGGATGGCCTTGGTCAGCTTCATGGCGAACACATCGTAGTTCACCGGCTTCAGGATAAAGTCCAGGGCCCCCACCTCGTAGCCGTTGATGGCGTACTGGGCCATTTGGGTGATGAACACCAGCACCACCTGCTCATCCACCTGCCGGATGCGCCGGGCCGCCTCCATGCCGTCCATGTCCGGCATGGCGATGTCCAGCAGGATGATGTCATACTCCGGCCGGTAGCCCTCCACCAGCTCCGCCCCGCTGGCGCAGCAGGTGCCGGC
>JAJQET010000315.1 GCA_021201515.1 Clostridiales bacterium
GGCTGTTAATGGCCCCCTGTAACACAACGGCCCCCAGGGCGGCCACCGCATATTCAAACCCCATGGGCAGGCCCACCACGCACATCCGTTTGACGTGCCGCCCGGAGAGCTGCCGCTCCCCCGGTCGGGGGGACACCACATCCGTTTTGCCGTGGAGCCACCAGAGGCACAGCGCCCCGCTGAGGGCCTGGCTCAGCACGGTGGCCAGTGCCGCGCCCCGCACCCCCAGTTGGAGGGGTGCCATAAAGAGGTAATCCAGCAGGATGTTGACCCCGCTGGAAACCAGCAGGAAGTACAGCGGGTGGCGGGAATCCCCCACCGACCGCAGGGTGTTGGCCTCGTAGTTGTAGAAAATCGTCACCGGCAGCCCCAGAAAGATGATGCGGATGTAGGCCAGCGCCTCACCGAAAATATCCTCCGGGGTCTGCACCAGCCGGAGCAGCGGCCCGGCGAACACGGTGGTCAGGGCGGTCATCACCACCGCAATCACCGCCGACAGGTACCAGCCGTTCCAGTAGTACCGCCGCAGCTCCTCCGGCTCCCCCGCGCCGTAGCTCTGGGACAGGGGGATGCTGAAGCCCACATAGGCCCCCTGGATAAACCCCAGGGTCAGGAAGTTCAATGAGTAGGTGTCCCCCACCGCCGCCAGGGCGTCCACCCCCACAAAGCGGCCCACCATCACGGTGTCCACAAAGCTGTAGAGCTGCTGAAACAGCGTCCCCGCCACCAGGGGCAGGGCAAACAGCAGGATTTGGGTCAGCGGTCTGCCCTGGGTCAAATCTCTGGTCTGTCCGGATGCGTTCATACGGGAACCCCCTCGTTCTTTCCGGTGAGATAATTGTATAACGGTGGGGCTTTCACAATCAAGGACATTTTAAGGCAATTTTGTCACATTTCAGCATGAAAACGAGAACGGTCAGTTTACTCCTCCAATGCGTCCTCAATGCAGTGGATGGCGTCGGTGATGCTGTCCTGGGCCTCGGCCAATGCGTCGCACCGCTCCTGAATCTGTTTGCTCTCCCGTTTCGTCTTACTTTCACAGGAGGCGTCCAGGGCCTCCAGCACCTCGTCCAGCTGGTCGGAAAGCGTCGCCAGCTGGCTCATGGTCCAGTGCAGCCGGGCCTCCAGTTCCTTTGTCATGGTGTTCACCTCAATCGTCCATCAGTTCCTTCCCCACATGGGGCTGGATAAACTGCGCTCTGGCGTACTGCCACAGGGCCTCGCTGCCCTGTGGGGTAATTTCGTTCCGGGTCAGGACGTTGTGGAGATGCACCCCATGCTCCGCCCAGGATTTGCCGCCGGTGGCGTGGTTCAGCATCAGGGGCTGGAGGTTGTCCATCACACGGGCGAACTTTGCCTCTGGGGTGGTTCTGGCCTCAAACTCCTCCCAGAGCCCCTTCATGGTGCGCCCCTGCTCCTCCGGCAGCAGGCCGAAGAGCCGCTCCGCCGCCGCCTGTTCCCGCTGGGCTTGGGTGGCCTTTCCCGCCTCGTCATAGGCGTAGGTGTCCCCCGCGTCAATTTCCACCACGTCATGAAGCAAAATCATGGTTACGGTTTTCAGCACGTCCACCGGCTCGTTGGCGTACTCCTGCAGCAAAATCGCCATCAGCGCCATGTGCCAGGCGTGCTCCGCGTCGTTCTCCCGCCGCTGGCCGTCGGTCAGGTAGGTCTGGCGCTGGATGAACTTCTCCTTGTCCAGCTCCAGGAGGAACTGGAACTGCCGCTCCAGCCGCTGGTCTCCCTCGTCCTGCTCCGTCAGGATGGCAATGGCCTGACGGTATTTCTCCTGCCGCGCCAGGTCGCGCTCCGTCACCCTGTCCAGCCGGGTCAGGTCGCTGTTGTGGCGAAGGTCCGCCAGCTTCACCTTCCGGGCCACGGGGTCTGCCTTGAGCCTTCGGACATAGTCCAGGTACGGCTCCGCCGGGTCGTGGGTCAGGAGGGCCAGGGGCACCAGCACCTCCGGCGGGAATCCCTCCGCCGCCAGGGCCTCCAGCGTCCAGCTTGTGTCCTCCACCACGTCATGGAGGAGGGCCACAGCGGTCTCCACCTCCGTGTCCATCTGCTCCGCCAGGTGCCAGGGGTGAGAGATGTAGGGGATGCCGCAGTCCTCCGTCTGTCCCTGATGTGCGGCGAAGGCCAGCTTCGCCGCCTGCTTGGTCAGCGCTGTGTAGAGCATACCGCCGCCTCCCCAGGGATGGCCGGGACAGAGGCGCAGCGGACGTTGCCGCCCACGGTCTGCACCCAGTTCCTGTCCGCCTCGTGCTTGGCCTTGTCGATGGCGCTCACCGCCTGCACCCGCTGCACCGCCCGCCGGTTCAGCTGCTCCAGGCTGTCGCCGGCGAACTGTTCCGGCCGGGGGGCCTCCGGGTAGAGCCGTTTGCGCCATCCCGCCTCCAGCAGCACCGGGCCGTCCAGCCGCTGAATGGTGACTTCGCCGTTCAGGGCCTCCAGCCGCCGCACGTCCACCTTGCCGTCCGTCACCCGGCCCACCAGCAGGTGGAAGGAGCAGTCCGTCCGGTACAGGCGGCTGTTGGCCCTGGTGGCAGGCCCCACCATGCCGCCAATGTGCTCCAGGGCGGTGGCCAGGCTCCGGTCCGGGTTCCGGAGCATCCGGGCCGCCGCCGAAGGGTAGTGGACCCCGCCGAAGGTGACCAGGCCGCAGCAGCACCACACCGTGTTCTGCTGGGGGTCGGAAAACACCTTCCGGCCGCCGAAGTGCAGCCCCAGCCTTCCGGGCTGCAGGGTGATGCGGCTGTCCCCGGCCACGGAGACGCCGTTTTCGTTGGCAAAGAGACAAATGTACGACATAGTGCTTCCTCCTTTTTGTTTCTACCTCAGCTGAAGGCAATGTCATCAACATAAAGTAACCTCTAATAACTACGACAGGAACAGGGGACAAATTTTTTATTGCGGAAAAGTTGCAAAAATGCAGATGTAGTGTTTAGAGGTTATCTTAAGGAAATTATTTTCCTTAAGATAAGGATGGATAAAGGAAATAGGTGTTTGCCCTTGCCAGGGCATGGCCTACTTTTCTTGCGCCGCCAAGAAAAGTAGCAAAAGAAGGCGGCTTAGGGGGGAGCTTCGGGGCCTCGCTCCCCCCTAAGAACCCCTCTCCTATCCCGCCGGGGCTTCGCGTTGTCCAGCCCATAGGTAGTCTATCCCGCCAGAGACGATGTGAC
>JAJQET010000340.1 GCA_021201515.1 Clostridiales bacterium
TCATGGCGGGGATGTTCTCCCGGCCGAAGCCGTTCTCCCGAATCTCCTGAATCCCGTTGGACACCAGGTAGTACGCCTCGTCGTCGGTGATGAGTCGGGGCCAGACGTAGGAGTTCCAGCACTCGATGACCTTCAGGATGCCCACGGTGATCAGCGTGGGCCTGCAAATGGGAATCATCACCTTCAGCAGATAGTTCAGGTCGGAGGTGCCGTCCACCTTGGCGGCGTAGTACATGGAGTCGGGCACCTGGGCGAAGTTCTCCTTCAGCAGATAAATGTAGAAGATGGAGGTGACGGAGGGCAGAATCAGCCCCGGAAAGCTGTTGCGCAGGCCCAGATTGGTGATGGTGGAGAAGTTGGTGATAATCACCAGCTCATTGGGGATCATCATCAGGGAGAGGAACAGGGTGAACACCACGTTCTTCCCCCGGAAGGACAGCCGCGCAAAGGCGAAGGCCGCCAGTACGCTGACCGCCAGCATGATCGCCGTGGTCACCACGGTAAAAATCAGCGTGTTCAGCAGGTACCGGAGCAGGGGCACCTGACTGAATGCGTCCACATAGTTTTGCAGGGTGGGGGACAGGGTGTAGAACTTGGGGATGGCCTCGCTGTTATACTCGCTGTAGCTCTTCACCGAGGTCAGCAGCATCCAGTAGAAGGGGAACAGCACCACCACCGCCCAGAGGCTCAGCAGCACATAAATCACTCCGTGGACGACCCGTTTCCTGGCGGCGGCCCGCCGCCGCGCCTGCTCGTAATCCATCTGTTGTTTCATGGGAATCACCTGTTGCCTTTCTCAATAGTAGGTGTGCTTCCTGCTGATGAGCAGGTTGATGCAGGTGATGGTCAGCACAATGGCAAACAGAATCACCGCCGCCGCCGAAGCGTAGGAGGGATAGCCGCCGCTGTCGCCATACAGCATATCGTACACATAGCCCACAATGGTATTCATCTCCGCGGCGTTCAGGTCGGTGCCGAACAGGGCCACCGCGTCGCTGTACTCCTTAAACGCCCCGATGAAGCCGGTGATGACCAGATAAAAGACGGTGGGGGAAATCATGGGCAGGGTGATTTTGTAGAAGGTGCGGAAGCTGGAGGTGCCGTCCACCCGGGCCGCGTTATAATAGCTCTCGTCCACAGAGGACAGGGCGCTGGTCAGCAGCAGGATTTTAAAGGGCAGCACAACCCAGATGATATAGATGCACAGCACCATCATCTTGGCCCAGTAGGGGCCGTCGATGAAGTCCACCGACTCCCCGCCGAACCAGTTGATGAGCAGGTTCACCAGGCCGTCCGTGTAGGCGGTCTTTTGAAACAGCACCATGAACACCAGCCCCACCGCCAGGGTGTTGGTCACATAGGGCAGGAAATAGATGGTCTGGTACAGCTTCCGCAGCGCCCTGATGGAGCTTAACCCCACCGAAATCAGCAGCGCCAGCCCCGTGGAGATGGGCACCGTAATCACCACCATCAGCAGGGTGTTTTTCAGCGCCTGCAAAAAGTAGGTGTCGTGGAGCACATAGGAGAAGTTGTAAAGCCCCACGTCGAAGTAGGTCTGGGACGCGAAATTATACCCCTCCTCAACGGAGTAGATAAAGACGTCGATCAGCGGGTACACCATGAAGGCCGCCAGGAACAAAATCGCCGGCAGCAGATAGAGCCACGCCTTCCTGTTATTTTTTTCCATGCTATCCCTCGCTTTCCGGTATGCCGGTGCCCTTTGTCAAAGCGCTTGGGCGTTTTGGAACCGGATGCGCTCCTCCGTCTCTCTGTGGAAGAGCAGCACCTTGCCGGGCTTCAGGCCGAAGCGCACCGTCTCGCTGGCCGTGTCCACCCGACAGTCCGCGTCGATGATGGCCCGCACCGTGGGGCTCTCCGCCTGGGGGTGGACGGAGAGGATGCTGACATCCCGCCCCATCACCTCCACGCCGGACAGGTGGCAATGTAGCGGCCCGTCCTGGCGGGGCACGAAGCCCTCCGGCCGGATGCCTACAGTCACCTCCTGGTCGGCCACGCCGTCCAGGGTCAGCACGGCGTCCTCACCGATATACAGCCTGCCGCCTGCCACCCGGCCCCGGAAGGTGTTGATGGGCGGTGTGCCCAGGAACTTTGCCACAAACAGGTTCACCGGGTCGTCATAAATCTCCTGGGGCCTGCCCATCTGCTGGGCCACCCCCAGCTTCATCACCACGATTTCATCGGAGATGCTCATGGCCTCGTCCTGGTCGTGGGTCACGAAGATGGTGGTGATGCCGGTCTGCTTCTGGATGCGGCGAATCTCCTCCCGGGTTTGCAGCCGCAGCCGGGCGTCCAGGTTGGACAATGGCTCGTCCAGCAGCAGCACCCTGGGCATTTTCACCATGGCACGGGCGATGGCCACCCGCTGCTGCTGGCCGCCGGACAGCTCGTTGGGCTTTCGTTCCATCAGGTCCTCGATTTGCACCAGCCGGGCGGCTTCCTGGGCCCGCCGGTCCATCTCCGCCTTGGAGAGCTTGTCCTTCCCCTTGAAGTTTTGCAGGGGGAAGAGGATGTTCTGCCGCACCGTCAGGTGGGGATACAGGGCGTAGTTCTGAAAGACCACCCCCACCCCCCGGTTCTCCGGGGGAAGGTTGGTGACGTCGTCCTCACCAAAGTAGATTTTCCCGGCGGTGGGGGTTTGCAGGCCGCAAATCATGAACAGCGTGGTGCTTTTCCCACAGCCGGAGGGCCCCAGCAGGCCCACCAGCTTGCCGTCGGGAATCTCAAAGGTCAAATCATTGACCGCAGTGACCTCGGCGGACTTCCTGCCCCTGGCCGGGAACTGCTTTGTCAGGTGTTCCAATACAACTTTCATTCTGGTTCCTTCCTTTTCCGTTGCTCAGCCCTGGGGCTGAACCTCTGGTGATGTACTTTACAGTATAGTATAAACGTTCTTTGGGGGAGAAACAAGGGGGAAATGGAAGATTCTCGTGGGTGGAGGGTTCCATCAACCTGAGGGCCTTGCACTCCGTTACCCGTCTTTCCGTAGGGGCGCACAGTGTGCGCCCGGCCAACCTTCCCTCCTTAAAAAAGTGGTTGAAAGGAAAGAGGTCTTTGCCCTCAAGGTGGGCCTCCTCAAATAACGTTCGCTATCGAGGCTTTGTCCGGCCTTCGCCGTCAAGCGGCATTTCCGCTACGCTCCCTACCCTT
>JAJQET010000058.1 GCA_021201515.1 Clostridiales bacterium
GCCTGGCCGCCATCAAGTACGGCGACCTGTCCAACCAGCCCTCCAAGGACTATGTCTTCGATGTGGACCGCTTCACCGCCTTTGAGGGGAACACCGGCCCCTACATCATGTATACCATGGTGCGCATTAAGTCCATCCTGTCCAGGTTCTTCGCCGAAAAGCCGGATGCCAGACCGACGGCCATTCTGCCGCCGGAAAGCCGGAAGGAGACCGACCTGTATCTGGCGCTGGCCCGCTTCCAGGACGCCATTGAGGACGCCTACACCCAGAACGCCCCTAACCGGCTGTGCCACTATATTTATGAGCTGTCCAACGCCCTGAACGCCTTCTATGCGGATCACAATATCATGAAGGAGCCGGACGCCCAGCGGCAGGGCAGCTGGATTCTGCTGGTGCAACTGGTGCTGAAGGTGCTGGAGCTCAGCGTTGACCTGGTGGGCTTCTCCGCGCCGGACAAAATGTGAGCCCGGCAGCGATTTTGATTGTTCGGTGACATTTGACAGAAAGAAATGGATGTGATGAGATGAAAACGGCCCAAAAAGTGGTTTTGATTCTGGTTGCGGTGCTTTTGGCGGGATTTTGCGCGGTGGACTATCTCCTTCCGGGCGGCGTCTCCTCCCTGCTTGCGTCTTTCCAAACCGCCTCTACCGTCTCCGGTGATGTGTCCTCGTCGGTGTCAGCGGACGCCTCCGCCGAAGACGCGGAGCAGGATGCCTCCTCCGCGTCGGACGCCGATGCGGAAGCGGTCACCACCGAGGTCACCATCCCCCAGTATGACCTCACCGTCTGCCTTGACCCCGGTCACGGCGGCAACGACCCCGGCTGCGTCACCGACGATGGGCGGGAGGAATCCGCCGACGTGCTGAATCTGGCGCTGCTGGTGAAGGAAAAGCTGGAGTTCTACGGCGTCACCGTGGTGATGACCCGGGAGACCGATCAATATGTGTCCCTGTCGGACCGGTGCGCCACCGCCAACGACGCCAGTGCGGACCTGTTCGTCTCCCTCCACCGCAATATTCTGACCGAGGACACCTCCGCCTGCGGCGTGGAGGCCTGGATCGAGGCAAAGTACACCCAGGAGGAGTACGACCTGGCCGCCAACATTCTGACGGAGCTGCGGCTGGCCGGTATCCAGGAGATGCGGGGCATTTCCTCCGGCACAGAAACCTCCAGCACCAAAAACTACTATGTGTGCAGCGTCACCGATATGCCCGCCGTGCTGCTGGAACTGGGCTTTATGTCCAATGAGGAGGACAATACGCTCTACGACACCAACCTGGACGCCTACGCCCAGGCCATCGCCGACGGCCTGATCGCCACCTGGGTGCAGTACGGCGGCGAGAGCGTCGGTGAGGAAACCTACAGCGTCTCCCTAGTGAACAGCTACATCATCGCCCAACAGGCCAGAGCCGAGGACGGCAGCGAGGCGGAGATCAGTCAGGCCGACGGAAGCTGGCCCGTCGGCGGCACCGTGAATGACACGGTGAACCTCCGCAGCGGCCCCGGCACGGACTACGACCGGGTGACTACCCTCAGCAAGGGCCTTATTGTCACCGTGGTGGGCAGTTCTGCCAACGAGAACGAAACCTGGTACGAGCTGACCTTTGAGGATACGGACGGCACCGTTTACCAGGGCTACTGCCTGTCCGCCTTTGTCGATCTGGACGGTGCCGAAGACGCGGACGAGACGGAGGGTGAGACGGAACTCACAGGGGACGACCTGGGAGAAGAACCTGAGGACGGCCAGGACGAGACAGAGAACGAAGCCGGCGACGGCCAGGACGAGACAGAGAACGAAACCGGCGACGGCCAGGACGAGGACGGCTGGCCCCAGGACGGCACCACCACCGCCGGTGTGAACCTCCGCAGCGGCCCCGGCACAGACTACAGCCGGGTGACCACCCTCCGCAGCGGCGCCACCGTCACCGTGGTGGGCAGCACCACCAACGACAGCGGCGAGGTTTGGTACGAGCTGACCGTTCAGGGGACGAACGGCGTGACTTATGAAGGTTACTGCCTGTCCACCCTGATCAGCCTCAGTTAATACACAGTGCAACCTTTCAGGCGGGAGCCGGACGATGCGCCGGTTCCCGCCTGTCATTTGCGTCACAGCTGTTCGCTGTTTACAAAAGTACCAGAAATCCCCCGTTTTTTCCCTCTCGGCTTGTTAAAACTTTGTCAATTTCATGTTGACATTCCTCAGCCGCCGTACTATAATGATATTGTTAAAAAAATAACAGACTAGGCGTAAACCATTCCCATGAACGATTTATTTCTACAGGAGGTCACTTACATGAAAGAAGTCTATGTTGTAAATTGCTGCCGGACAGCCATCGGCAAGTTTGGCGGTTCTTTGAAGGACAAAACCCCGGCCGAGCTGGGCGCTGTTGTGGTAAAGGAAGCCCTGAACCGCGCCGGTGTTGCCCCTGAGAACGTGGATGAGTTGATGTTCGGCTGCATCCTGACCGCCGCCCAGGGCCAGAACGTGGCCCGTCAGGTGGGCGTCCAGGCCGGCCTGCCCCTGTCCGTTCCCGCATACACGGTGGGCATGGTCTGCGGCTCCGGCATGAAGTCCGTCATTGAAGGCGCCCGGGCCATCAAGGCCGGCGACGCTGACATCATCGTGGCCGGCGGCACCGAGGTCATGTCCGGCGCCCCCTACGCCCTGCCCTCCGCCCGCTGGGGCGCCCGTATGTTCGACAACAAGATGGTGGACACCATGGTAAAGGACGGCCTGTGGGACGCTTATAACAACTATCACATGGGCTCCACCGCCGAGAACATCTGCGACATCTGGGGCATCACCCGTCAGGATCTGGATGAGTTCGCCGCCTCCTCCCAGCAGAAGTGCGAGGCCGCTCAGAAGGCCGGTAAGTTCGACGACGAGATCGTTCCTGTCCCCGTCAAGGTCAAGCGCCAGATCGTGGACTTCAAGGTGGACGAGTTCCCCCGCGCCGGTACGACTGTTGAGTCCCTGGGCAAGCTGCGCCCCTGCTTCCCCACCACCGCTGACGGCGCTCTGGACAAGATCGAGATGACCTTCGAGTCCACCGAGATGAAGGATATGCCCGAAAACGGCGGCCAGGGCCGCGTCACCGCGGGCAACGCCTCCGGCATCAACGACGGCGCTGCCGCCATCGTGCTGGCC
>JAJQET010000054.1 GCA_021201515.1 Clostridiales bacterium
AATTCGGACACCCCTGGCGTCGTTTATTTCGACGGAGAGGCATACGTCCCAAAGGAGCATATCACAACAACGCTGATTTTGGGCATTGATGAAACCGGGTTGATGGAGAGCAATGGTTCCTATATCAACTCGGCTCAAAGCGATTTTGTGACGTTAATCGTGCTTGACGAGGACGCAGACAGCTATACGTTGCTCCAGTTGAATAGAGATACCATGCTGGATGTTCAGTGTTATGGCGTCGGTGGCACATATTTGGGCACCGAGGTCATGCAGCTGGCCCTGGCCCATACCTATGGGGATGGGATGGAGGACAGCTGTGAGAACTCAGTGACGGCTGTCAGCAATTTTCTCTATGGCGTTGAAATCGACCATTATATTGCGGTGAATATGACCGGAATTGAACTGATGGTTGATGGAATTGGCGGCGTTACAGTCACCATACAGGACGATTTTTCAAGCATTGATCCCTCCCTGGTGGAAGGGGAAACAATGACGCTTACCGGAAGCCAGTGCGTCACCTATATCCGTGCACGAAAAGATGTGGGAGATCAATCCAATCTGGCCCGGATGGAGCGCCAGAAACAGTTTATGCTTGAGGTGATGGAGCAGCTTCAAGTCAAGTGGAACGAGGACAGCGATTCGATGGCAGGCGTGTTGATAGACATCGCATCCTATATGCTGTCGGATTGCTCCGCCACAAAGCTGTTCAATTTAGTGGAGCAGCTCGCCAATTGCGAATGTGAAGGAATCATCAGTCCTGACGGAGAAGCGGTAGTGGGCGACGAATATATGGAATTTTATGCCGATGAGGATTCTGTGAAGCAGTGTGTGATCGAACTCTTCTATCAACTGGCGGAAAATGACGCAGACGATTGAGCCAAATCGCAGCTTTCTGCATTTCTCCTTTAGAACGAATACCGCAGCTATAAATTATGTTCCTGACAGGAATGGCTCCCTCATGATGCACAATCGCTGTGAAAATCAAAATAGAAATGGAGAAATGCCAGGCGGCATCGCCAAAGGAGCCTGTTGCCTGGCCGACATACGCAAATGATTGACTTTCATTCACATATTATCCCCTGCGTGGACGACGGCAGCTCCTCCGTAGAGGAAAGCGTGCAAATGCTCCGCCTTTCCTATCAGGATGGGGTCAGAAAAATCGTGGCGACGCCCCATTTCTATGCGCAGGAGGATACACCGGATCGGTTCCTCGCACGGCGAGACGCAGCCTGGGAGCGGTTGGCCCCCAGGTTGTCGGAGGATATGCCGGAGATTTATCTGGGCGCAGAGGTGTATTATTACGACGGGATTTCCAACACCGAATGTCTGTCACAGCTGTGCGTAGGACAAAGCTCACTTCTGCTGTTGGAAATGCCCTTTCGTAAGTGGTCAGAGCGGATGATCGCCGAGGCAATCGACATTGTACGCGGCAGAGGGTTCACGGTTCTGCTGGCCCACGTTGACCGTTATTTTACGTTTCAGGACCCGGATGTCTGGGATCTGCTGAGTGAAAACGGAGTTTTGTTTCAGGTGAATGCCGTCGCGTTTCTGGACGGCTGGCTTTCCCGCCGGAGGGCCTTGCGCCTGCTGCGGGAGGGGAAAATTGCAGCGCTCGGTTCTGACTGCCATAACATGACAAGCCGGAAACCAAACCTGGGCCGTGCTTATGCGGAAATCGAAAAACGGGCCGGTCAGGATGTTCTCCGTCAGATAGATGAAAAATCAGGCCGGTTACTCGCCGGCATATATAGCACCGCGAATGTCTGACGGTTATCGCCGAGTTCATTTGTCCGGTACCGTAAATTTGAGCGCGCAGGAGACTGTGCGCTCTTTTTTTTGCCATAGAATAGCTGTGCCTGACAAAAAATGCCATCCAAGGGGCGGCTCGAAACGCTGTGCGGGGCCTGGTGGGAAGGGCGGTGGCTTCTGCTGAAAACCCTGAAAGGAAAGCACAAGGGGTTATTGAATTTTCGTACGTTTGCATATTCTGAACGAGGGGAATCGACAGGAGTACACAGGCAGCCGCGATGATTTAATTGCCCAGGGATACGAGCCTTGCAAACGGTGCAATCCGTGACGGAGATGCGATAGTAAGGCGTATGGGGGAGGCTGTCTTTTTTCCGGGGAAAAAGCGAAAATTCCGCGGGAATATGTCAGAATATTGGAAAGAACTGCAAGACACCCTGCAGTTTCACCCCGGAAATGTAGTTGTAGAACTGTGAAACAAAATGATTCAGAGGTCCCCCCAAGGGAGCCGCTGAATCATTATGACTGCTGTCAAGTGTGATGGGTTTTGATGATTGCCGTCGTTCCGGCGGTCCATGCGCCGTGATGCCGATTCGGGAGTGCGCCGATACGCCCCCGTTCATTGCACGTCCTGCACATCCTCCGGTTCTTCCGGGTGCAGAATCGCCTGCACCAGCTTTTTTACCTTATCGCAAATCCACAGCACCGCCCTGTGAATGCCGTCCGCCATAATGTTGGCGGAGAGGGACACCTCAAAGGCCAGCAGCACGAATACTACCAGCACCAGCCAGGCCCCGTGGCTCAGGGCCGACAAATCCAGGGAGAAAATGGGCTGCAGGAAGAGGATACAGAAGGCGAAGGCCACCACACAGGCTGCCATCAGCAGCCTCCGCAGGACGTTATAGGGCTTGCAGGTTCGGTGAACCATCAGCAGGCCCACCACCGCCACCACCAGGGTGCAGATGGTGCTCAGTTCGTCGTCGGTCAGTTCAAAGACGATATAAAACAGCACCACGCCGATGCTCAGCACCAAATCGCTGATGGCAGAGGGCAGCGCCCGGTAGATGACGTTGGGCAGGAACCGGCCCTGAATCCGCTTCTTGTTTGGCTCCAGCGCCATGACGAAGGAGGGCAGGCCGATGGTGATGGCACTGACCAGGCTCATCTGGGAGGCGGAGAAGGGGTAGGTGAAGGTAAAAATCAGCGAGATGGCCGCCAGGCACAGGGAAAAGATGTTCTTGACCAGGTACAGGCTGGCGGAACGCTCGATGTTGTTGATGACCCGCCGTCCCTCCGCCACTACGGAGGGCATGGCGGAGAAGTCGGAGTCCAGCAGGACGATATGGCTGACCTGGCAGGCCACCTGACTGCCGGAGGCCATGGCCACCGA
>JAJQET010000342.1 GCA_021201515.1 Clostridiales bacterium
CGGCCCTTGATGTCCTTGGTGACCTCCTCCTCACGGGGATAGACGCCGCCGATGCTGATTTTCAGCTCCTCAGCGGTGCGCTCGCCAATGAGGACGTTGTACTTGCGGCGAATGTACTTCACCACAGCGTCATTGAACTGGTCGCCGGCGATTTTGATGGATTCCGACTCCACCACGCCGGACAGGGAGATGACGGCGATGTCGGTGGTGCCGCCGCCGATGTCCACCACCATATGGCCTTCGGGCTGGGAGATGTCAATGCCCGCGCCGATGGCGGCGGCCACAGGCTCCTCAATCAGGTACACCTTCCGGGCGCCCGCCTGAATGCCGGCGTCAATGACGGCCCGCTCCTCCACTTCGGTGATGCCGGAGGGAACGCAGATGACCACGCGGGGCTTAAAGAGGTGCACCGGGGCGACCTTGTTGATAAACTCCCGCAGCATACGCTCGGTCATGTCATAGTCAGAGATAACGCCCTCCCGCAGGGGACGCATGGCGACGATGTTGCCGGGGGTACGGCCCAGCATCATCTGTGCCTCCTTGCCCACCTTCAGCAGCTTGCCGGTATTCTTGTCAATGGCCACCACGGACGGCTCCTGAAGGACGACGCCCTTCCCCTTCACGTGTACCAGGATGGAAGCGGTACCCAGGTCAATGCCAATGTCTTTTGCAATGCTCATTTCACACACTCCTGAATATGTTTGATGAAATCCAGTATTTCCAGAAGGCGGGCCCTTTAGCCATGCCTTCGACGCTGCACTTTGCCGCGGGAACCCTGTCAAGCCCCCAAAGCTCCATACTAATACCTTATTATAGCGGGTTTTCCCCCAGATTTCAACGTTATTTTGAAAGATTTCATAGAATTTTCAGATTTTTTTGCGATTCCTGAAGAAAATCCCAAAGCAAAACAATATCCTGTGCTTTTCGTCTGTTATCACGGTTTTTCGTCCCTCTGCGGGCCGTCTGTCCTGCGCATCAGCCGCAGCACCGGTTCCGGCACATAGGGGGACACATCCTTGCCATAACTCGCCAGCTCCCGCACCATGGAGGAGGAGATGGCCGTCACGTCCGCCCGCAGGTAGATGGATTCCAGCTCCGGGTGAATCAGCTTGTTCACCTCGGCGATGTTTTCCTCGTAGTCATAGTCCATCCCGTTGCGCAGGCCCCGCACCAGGTAGCGGATGCCCTCCTCGGCGCAGTAATCCGCCACCAGGCCCTCGTAAAAGACCACCTTGGTGTGCAGGATGCCGTCCGCCGCCAGCGCCTCCTCAATGGCCGTCTTCATGTCCCGGGCGGGGTACTGGCGGCGCTTCAGGGCGTTGACGCCGATCAGGATGTGCAGCTCGTCAAACAGCCTGGCCGACTTCTTCACAATGGCATGGTGACCCAGGGTATAGGGGTCAAAAGAGCCGGCAAACAGCCCCTTGACTGGTTCTCTCATTGGGCGTTCCTCCTGTTGGAAAGGATTCTTTTCCCATTCTATGCTATAACCATCGGCTTGTCAAGGCCGGATTGTGGGGCCCGTCTTCGTCAGGATGCGAAAGAAAAATTGCAAAAAAAAAAGACGCTAAAACCGCAAAAATCGTTGACGAACGGATGAAAAAAAGGTATACTGTATTTTGATGCATAAAAATCTCCTGCTATGAGGCTGTTATGATTCATTTACGAAACGTCAGAAAGAAATATTTTGAGCAGGAGCAGCCCGCCCTCCGGGGCGTGACCTTCCGGATGAAGCCGGGGGAGTTTGCCTTCCTGGTGGGGCCCTCCGGCTCCGGGAAGTCCACCCTGCTGCGCATCCTCCACGGAGAGGAGGCCGCCAGCAGCGGCATTATTCTGGTCAACAACTACGACGTGGCCCACCTGGACCGGCGGCAGCTGCCCTACTACCGGCGCACCGTGGGCATGGTCTATCAGGACTTTCGTTTGATTTCTGACCGCACAGTGGAGGAAAACCTCTACTTCGCCATGCGGGTCATCGGCGCCCCAGACAAGGAGATCCGGGACCGTGTGGCGGAGGTGCTGGAGCAGTTGGAGCTGACCGGCCACAGGCACAACTACCCCACGGAGCTCTCCGGCGGGGAGCAGCAGCGGGTGGCGGTGGCCCGTGCCATCCTGAACCATCCCGCCCTGGTGCTGGCGGACGAGCCCACCGGCAACCTGGACCCCAAGCTCAGCTATGAGGTGATGAAGCTGTTTGAGCAGATCAACGAGGACGGCACCACCGTGCTGGTGGTCACCCATGAACAGAGCCTGGTGGATCAGTTCCACAAGCGGGTCATCCGGCTGGAGGAGGGCAAAATCATCGCGGACAAAGAGGACGGGTCGTATCAAACATGAGAAACCTGATTTATTTTGTGCGAGAGGCGTTCCACGGCCTGCGGAGCCACGCCCTGAGCTCCTGCGCCGCCATCGGCACCATCACCGCCTGCCTGCTGCTCACCGGCATCTTCGGCCTGATGGCCGTCAATTTGCAGCTGAATGTGGCGCAGGTGATGGGGGACCGGGAATTTCTGGTCTATCTGGAGGACGATTTAACTCAGGAGGAGATTGACGCGGTGGGGGAGACCCTGGCCGCCATGGAGGACGTGGAGGAGTCTACCTTCATCTCCAGCGAGCAGGCTTTGCGGAACCAGCTGGCCAGTGACTCCATTCTCCGGGACTACTTTCAAAATGTGGACGCCAACCTGCTGCAAAACCGGTACCACGTTGTGGTGACGGATGCGGAAAAACTGGCCGACTGCGTGGAGGCGGCGGAGACCCTGGACGGGGTGGACCATGTTTACGCCTCCTACTCCCTGGCTCAGCAGATCACCACCCTGCGGAACCGGTGCCTCACCGGGGCGGCGGTGATGGTGGTGCTGCTGGTGGCGGTGTCCGTGTTCATCATCTCCAACGTGGTGCGGCTGGCCGTGGTCGCCCGGTCGGAGGAAATCGCCATCATGCGCATTGTGGGGGCCACCAACGGCTTTATCCGCGCCCCCTTCCTGGTGGAGGGGATGTTGATTGGACTAATCAGCGGGCTGCTTGCCTCCGTTTTCACCAGTAGCCTGTATTGGCTGGTGGATCGGGCGCTGACCGCCTCGGGCAGCAACAGCGTGGTCAGCTTTTACCCCCTTCGGG
>JAJQET010000141.1:0-929 GCA_021201515.1 Clostridiales bacterium
CTATTATACCAGTTTATCAGAGGATTTTCATATCCGGCCTCTGTAAAAAAACAGGTAGTAAATTTGTAAAATTTCGTACAAAACTGACAGAACCTTGCATTTCGAACTAAATTTGCGCTCTTATGCCCCGTTTCGGCGTTCGCGGGACGGGGCAGTACCGGCAGGGAACCGCCACAGGGAACCGCTTCCGGCCGGACAGCAGGGCAAAAAAGTGCGAAGAAACAGACGCTCCTCCGCACAGTTATGCATCAGCCCACAGTGGGATGGGACATAAAAGGATACCCGGTTACAGGTCGCCGCCGTAAAGCTGCTCCCGCAAAGCGTCGCAGTGCCGCCGCTCGGACAGCAGACGGCCGCCATGGGCCAGCAGGATGACGCCGGTGGTCATGCCGGTCACAATGGCAATGATGCCGCAGACCAGGCAGGCGCTGCCCGCAGAGGTGATTTTCCGTTTCAGCAATTCCATGAGATTCTTCCTCCAGATCGTGCGCACATGGGCCGCAGAGGCGGCGGATGCGGGATATATGGTTCGGTGCTATTGGTATTATAACGGAAACCGGCGAAGAACACAACGGTTTTTTGCATCGTTCACAAATTGTTAATATATTTTTGTGATTTTTATTTAAAAAAGTGCTTGACAAGATGGCCAACCTGTGGTATCCTTAATACATCAAAAGAAACCACCCATTCCACTCCACCAGGAAGGAGGAGAGTCCTAAGACCTAGCGTAAGACAGGCAGCCGCCCTGACAACCGGCAGAATCTAAACAAGGAGGTACCCTCCAAAGAACAGTGAAAACGAGAGCTGACTCGACAACAGCCTGTTCCCTTTTCTCTGTATGAAAGGACTTGTTGAAGCGAAACTCCATTGCAAGGCGCCGACTTCGATTTGCAGGAGGTACAGTCCAATGTACAGTTTCCATTAGGCCC
>JAJQET010000141.1:1029-3114 GCA_021201515.1 Clostridiales bacterium
TTCCACTTTCCCTCTTTCGTTTGAAAGGACGATGTGTTATGAAACTGGACTTCAAAATAGCAGTCAAATAACACAAGGAGGTACGGTCCAATGAACAGTTTTGATTAGTCCCTTCCACTTTCCCTCTTTCGTTTGAAAGGACGATGTGTTATGAAACTGGACTTCAAGAAACCAGGCAAATAACATAAGGAGGTACAGTCCAATGTGCAGTTTAGCTTAGCCCCATCCACCTTCTTCCATCTGATGACAGAAAGGATGTGTTAGGCCGCTGGGATACCAGAACCATAACACCGGGAGGTACGGGCCAATGTACAAGTGAAGCGAACTCTTTCTACTTTCCCTTTTGATTCATTTGCTCCCCTTGCAGGAGCCTGAGGCCGATGAAGCGGCGCAGGCGGCGCACAGAGGAGACGCAGTACAAGGTACGGCATTCGCTGAACCACTTCCGCAATTCCAGTCGCTCAGGCAGACGATTGGTTGGAAAGCTGAGATTCCAGAGAAGTGACCACAGAGCGCAGGATACCACGAGAGGGTGCGGAGCGCCGCACAGCATTCGCTGAATTCCTTCCGGGTTCCGGCTGTTGCAGAAGCAGCGCGCAGGATTGGCAGTTCCGAAGGAACCGGACGACTAACCGGCAGAGGTAACAGGCAACGGCGATGGGTTCCGTACAGGATTCGCCCAGGCAGTTCCGAAGCGCCTCGATCGTCACCGGGAACGGGTTGTTCGGGTGTCGGTTTTCAGAAAACCAGGTATCCGAGCAAAGGACAATACGAAGGTCACAGAATAAGGTGTGGAATACCACAGAGCATTTGCTCCATTCCCGTTCGTGACAGGCTCTCATGTGAGCATCTTTCGTATCCTTCCCTGAGAGTTGCAATTAGAAGCGTAAGTTCAGAAAGGCGGGTACGCTGCCAAAACATTGAATGACAGAAGGATCAGCCGACAGAGTAGCAAAGTGGAACGTCAGCATCAACAAAATCAAAAAAAGGAGGCGTCCGGTAGGATGAAGCTGCAAATTGACAGTGAACAGAAGTGACCCGGTTCTGAGTTAAGAGCCGGGTCACTTCTTTTTTGCCTTTTTCCGAAAACGCCAACCCGTTTTACGGGGTTTCACCCCTCCGCGCGGCGGTGAAACTGACCCAGCCGTCCCGCTCCCGCCGCTCCAGAACGGCAAAGCCGTTGGCGGTCAGAGCATCGGCCACTTCGTCCGCCCGGCCCTCCAGAATCCCGGAGGTCAGAAACAGGCCGCCCTCCGCCAAATAGTCCCCCACCAGGGGGCACAGGGGCAGAATCACGTCCGCCACGATGTTGGCCAGCACCAGCTGGTACCGGCCTGCCAGCCGGGTCTGCAAATCCCTGTCCCCGATGACATTGCCGGCGTAGACCCGCAGTTCCGGGCCAATGCCGTTGAAGGCGGCGTTCTCCGCCGCCACGGCGGTGGCCTTGGGGTCGATGTCGCAGCCCACGGCGGAGGCGGCCCCCAGCCGCAGGGCGGCGATGGCCAGGATGCCGCTGCCCGTCCCCAAATCCAGCACCCGGTCGCCGGGGCGGACGTAGCGCTCCACCCCCTCCAGGCAGAGGCGGGTGGTGCCGTGGCTCCCGGTGCCGAAAATCAGCCCCGGATTCAGGTAGAGGGGCGTCCGGCCCTCCGGCACAGGCTCCCCCCGCATCCATTCCGGTACCACATAGAGCCGCTGACCCACCGGGAAGGGGCTGTAATACCGCTTCCAGTTGTTGGCCCAGTCCTCCTCCTGTAAGGTGCGGGTGGCGACGGCCAGCGTTCCGGCGTCCTGGGGGGTGCGGTTGCGGAAGCCCTCCAGCCCGGCGGTGATCTCATCCAGGCGGCAGAGGCCCTCCTCATCGGCGGTGACGTAGAAGGTGGCACGGGTGACGCCCCGGCGCTCCGCTTTCAGCGCATCGTCCACCTCATCCCAGAAGGGGCGGTTCTCGTCTTCAAAGGCGGCGAAGTCGGATTCATCCTCCAGCACCAGCCCCTCCACGCCGCAGGCGGTCAGGTAGGCCGCCAGGGCGTCCAGACAGCCGGGGGCGGTGTCAATGCTGCATTCCAGCCAAACTTGTTCCAT
>JAJQET010000187.1 GCA_021201515.1 Clostridiales bacterium
GTTCATTGACCGCCGGTGCCTGCCATGTTATAATCGTATCGGAAAGACTTCCCGCCGGAGCGCGGCGAATCACTACAGAAAGAAGGATGCGGTATGAAATTACTGGTGGTCGTAGATATGCAGAAGGACTTCGTGGACGGCGCACTGGGCACCGCCGAGGCGGTGGCCATCGTCCCGAAGGTGCGGGAAAAGGTGGCGCGCTGCCGGGCGGCGGGCTGGACGGTGGTGTTCACCAGGGACACCCACACACCGGACTACCTGACCACTCAGGAGGGGCGGAACCTGCCCGTGCCCCACTGTATTCAGGGCACACCTGGATGGGAAATCGTCCCGGAGCTGACAACAGAGGGCTGCCTGATTCTGGACAAGCCCACCTTTGGCTCCCAGAAGCTGGCCCACTATGTGGCCGGGCTGCAGGATTTGGAGGAGGTGCAGCTTGTGGGGCTCTGCACCGACATCTGCGTCATCTCCAACGCCCTGCTGGTCAAGGCGGCGGCGCCGGAGGTGCCGGTGTCCGTGGACGGGGCCTGCTGCGCCGGGGTCACCCCCGCCAGCCACGCCAACGCTTTGGCCGCCATGGCGATGTGCCAGGTCAAAATTTTACCGTAACGTTCCGCAACTGTTTTTTCGATTTTTTCAATTCATTCCATTTTCTGGTTGAATTATATTACAAAATGTGCTATACTCAGTTCATAAAAGTTTCGCTAAGTTTCGGAATCAAGGAGGAACCTTTTATGAACCGCTCCGCAGGAATCCTGCTGTCCGTCACCAGCCTGCCCTCCCGCTACGGCATCGGCTCACTGTCCGACGGCGCATATCGCTTTGTGGACTGGCTGGCCGGGGCCGGGCAGACCTACTGGCAGATTTTGCCCCTGGGCCCCACCGACTGCGGCCCTTCCGACAACTCCCCCTATCAGTCCTACTCCGCCTTTGCGGGGAACCCCTATCTCATCAGCCTGGAGGCCCTCGTGGCCCAGGGCGTCCTGACCCGGGAGGAATGTGATGCTGCCGACTTCGACGGCCCGGAGGGCAGGGTGGACTATGAAAAGCTCCACGCCCACCGCCTCCCCCTGCTGCGCCGGGCCTATGAGCGCAGCGACATCAGCCGGAACCCGGACTATCAGCAATTCCTCCGGGAAAACGACTGGCGGCTCAACGACTACGCCCTGTTCATGGTGCTGAAGGGCTTCTTCCATGAGGCCCCATGGACCGACTGGCCGGAGGACATCCGCCTCCACTGGGGCTTTGCGGTGGACTACTACAACCGGACGCTCTACTACGATGTGGAGTTTCAGAAATATCTCCAGTTCCGGTTCTTTCAGCAGTGGTGGGCGCTGAAGGACTACGCCAACCGCAGGGGTATCCAAATCATCGGCGATATGCCCATCTACGTCTCCCCGGACAGCGCGGACGTCTGGGCCCATCCGGAACTGTTCCAGCTGAATGAGCAGAATCTGCCCACCGCCGCGGCGGGCTGCCCGCCGGACGCCTTCGCCGCCGGGGGACAGATCTGGGGCAACCCCCTCTACCGGTGGGACTATCACCGCAGCACCGGGTATGACTGGTGGGTGTCCCGGGTGTGGCACAGCTTCCGGCTGTACAACGTGGTGCGGATCGACCATTTCCGGGGCTTTGACGAGTACTTCTCCATCCCCGCAGGCAGCGGCTCCGCCCTCTCCGGCCACTGGGAGCGGGGCCCCGGCCTGGACCTGTTCCGCACCGTGGAGGCCCGGCTGGGCTGGCGGCGGGTCATTGCGGAGGATTTGGGCTATATGACGGACTCGGTGCGCCAACTGGTCCGGAATACCGGTTTCCCCAACATGAAGGTGCTGGAGTTCGGCTTTGACCCGGAGGACGTGGGCGCCGCCAACGACTACCTCCCCCACAACTATGGGGCGAACTGCGTGGCCTACACCGGCACCCACGACAACGAGACCCTGGCGGGCTGGCTGGAAAGCCTCTCCCCGGAGGGGAAGCAGATGGTGCGGGACTACCTCTGTGCCGGCACCCTCACCGACGGGCAGCTCCCCCGGGCGCTGATCGCCCTGGTGATGCGGAGCCGGGCCAACGACTGCATCATCCCTATGCAGGACTGGCTGGGCCTCGGCAACGACTGCCGGATGAACGCCCCCTCCGTCGTGGGGGTCAACTGGCGGTGGCGGCTCAGGGGGGACGAACTGACGGCGGAGTTGCAGCGGGAGATCCTCGACATGACCCGGCGGTACGGGCGGATGAACTGGGAGATTTCTCAATAAAAAAAAGCACAGTTCCCAACGCAGTTGTTTTCTGCGTTGGGAACAGCTTTTTCCATCGGCTCACCCGATGGTGAGCACCTCCAAAATGTGGTCGATCTCCCGGCAATTTGGCGGCAGGGGCCGCTCCCTCGCCGGGGACTGCTCGGTGCGGATATAGCAGCTGTCCATCCCCACCGCCGCGGCCCCGTGGCAGTCGGCCAGGTCATCGTTCCCCGTCATCAGGCAGTCCTCCGGCCGGAGGCGGTATCGCCCCAGCAGCATCCGATAAAATTGGGGGTCAGGCTTCTTCACCCCGGCGCCAGAGGACAGGAGGATGCCGTCAAAACAGTCCTCCAGCCCCAGGTCATGCAGCTCCGGCCCGGTGAAGAGCCTCTGTGCGTTGGACAGCAGATAGACTCCCCTGCCCCGTCTCTTCAATTCATGAAGCAGCTGCTCCGCCCCGTCGAAGAGGCGGAGCTTTTCCGTGGACAGGGTGCGGAAGGTGCGGGCCAGGGCGGCGATTTCCGGGCCGGAAGCCGCTCGCCCTTTGGCGGCCAGCAGCCGGCGAAACACCGGGGCGATGTTGATTTCCGGCTGGGCGAAGCCGCTGGTGCGCCGCAGGGCGTCCTCCTGACGCAACACCTCAATGCGGTAAGCCGTCCGCAGCGCCTCCGGCCGATAGCTGACCCCCTGCTCCTCCAGAACGGCACACAGCGCCTGCCAGAAGGTGTCCCTGTACTCGTCCGTGCGGATGTCCACCAGGGTCCCGTACAGGTCAAAGAGATAGTTTTGGTACATCAGCCCCCGCCTTTCTGTAGAGCATCCGGGCCTCCCAGGGGTGGACCCCCTCCCCCACCGCCGGCCGGTAGG
>JAJQET010000129.1 GCA_021201515.1 Clostridiales bacterium
GGCCTGCCCGTCTCGGAAGAACACCGCCTCCTGGTTCTCGTGGGCGATCAGCTGGGAACCGGACTGGAAGTTTTCGATGGGATGCTTCCAGGCGAAGGTGTGGTTGTCCCCTTCGTACTGGAGGATGCTGACGGCCGCCTCGTTGGCATAGCGCTGCTTCGCCAGCTCCCGCTTCACGTCGATCCTGCAATCGCAGATGGGGCAGCTGTAGGAGGCGGTTCCCTCCGCCGTGCTCAGCTTGACGCCGCATTCCGGGCACTGGAAGCTGACCATCTTCAAACCGGAGGCAGGGGCGATCCTGGCCTTGCAGACAGGACAGCTGGGATTTTTTTGCTCTGGTCGTAGATGATGGAGTTGCGGCAGGAAGGGCACACAATGGAGGTCATGCGCTCCGCATGAACATCGATTTTTGCGCCGCAGCGACAGGTGATCCTGTTCTGGAACAGCCCCCGCAGCCCGTTATAGGCGGTGACGTAATTGCCGCATTGCGGACATTCTATGGCAAATCTACCCATAAACCATTTTCCTCCATAACGATAGTCCCCGCTGTGAGACGGAACAGCGCCGTCAGGATGCCGGGGCAATGATGCCGCTTCTGAGTTTCACTTCCAATATTTTCAGCACGCTTTCCTGAATCCGTTCCACGGAAATGGTGCCCTCCTCCACTGCCGACAGAATGCCCTGCACTGCGCCGGTCAGGCTGGACGGCTCCAGAATCACGTCCACACCGGCCTGCACAGCCAGCACCGCCGCCTGGGCGGAGGTGTACCGGTCGGTAATGGCGCTCATCACCATGGAATCGGTGATGATCAGGCCCTGGAAGTTCAGCTCGTCCCGGAGGATACCGATCATTGTGGCGGACAGGCTGGCCGGGGTATTGTCCCCGGTCACCTCCGGAACGGAGATGTGGCCCATCATCACAAAGTCCGCACCGGCGTCAATGCCCGCCTGGAAGGGCAGAAATTCCACACTCCGCAGTTCCTGGAGGGTTTTCAGCACCTCGGTATAACCGTAATGGCTGTCGGTGTCGGTGTCCCCGTGGCCCGGGAAGTGTTTCAGCGTGCAGAGCATTCCGCTGTCCCGGAATCCCTGCACAGCTGAGGCCACCATTTCAGCCACCAGCTCCGGGTCGGAGCCGAAGGCCCGATCCCCGATGACGGTGTTGTTCGGGTTGGAATTGACATCCGCCACCGGCGCGAAGTCCAGGTTGAAGCCGAACTGCGCGATCTCTGTGCCGATGGTGCTGCCCACCTCGTAAGCCTTGCTGACATCCCCCGTGCTGCCGATGGTGGACATACTGGAGAAGGAGGTGGTGCCCATGGCGCTGTTGCTGCCGATACGGGCCACCCGGCCCCCCTCCTCATCCACTGCGATGAACAGGCCGATCTCCGAATAGGACTGAGTGTTGGAGATCATGGTGGTGCACTGCTCCGGCGTGAGGATGTTGGCGGCGAAGTAGACCAGCCCGCCGACAGGATGAGCCTGCAGCGCCGCCTTTGTTGTGGCCCCCGCCTGGATGACGGTGGCGACCCCGGTCAGCGTTTCCGGCGTGACGATAAACATCTGGTAGACCTGTTCCTCCAGCGTCATGGACGCCAGAATCTCCCGGGCCCGGGCCGTAATGGCGGCGTCCGAATCGGCCTCTGTTTCCTCCGGTTCGGCGGCGCTTTCCGCCTCCTGTTCACCTTCCGTGTCGTCCGACTGCTCCGCAGCCGCCTGGGATGCCTCGGCGCCGGGTTCGGGCTCCAATCCCTCAGATGCCTGAACCGGGACGGAGGAAGATGCGCTGTCCGCGCCATCTGCGGAGGACGGGGCGGCGGAGTGTGCCGTCAGCCACGCCCCCAGCGCAGCCCCCAGAGCAAGCATGACCAGGGACCAGGCCACGAGGCCAATGACGCGGGGAAATTTTCTCTGTGGATTTTCACGGTTCATTCCGCGTACCCGTCGTCAAACTCAATGACATAGCCAACCTTCCCGCTGACGGAGGGGAAGTCCTCCACCAGGTTGTCCCGCTGGTCGTTGAAGGTCCAGCCGATGTCCTCTCCGCCATAGGCGGCATACCACAGGCAGAGGCAGGATTCCGGCGTGCCGTCGGTATCCGCCAGACTGGGCTCCCCGGGATACCAGACATCGAAGCTCCAGCTCTCCCCGGTGATCCAGCAGCCGTCCTCGCCCCATGCCATCTCGTCTGTGGACAGCACCGCGCCCAGCCAGAGGTATTTCAGGCCGCTTTCCTCGGCTAGGGCACAGATGACGTCATATTCCTCCTCTGAGGTGATGGTCGCCAGATGGCCTCCCGCGTCAGCCGCCGCTTCGCAGGCTTCGGACCAAGACAGGTCAGAGGCGACGATTTCGTACCGGCGCTCAGAGACGGGGACCTCGATCACTTCCTCCTCCGCTTCGGACTCCACTTCCGGTTCCACCGCCGATTCAGAGGACAGGTCGTCGTCCTCCTCCGGTTCGGCGTCCCCTTCGCTTTGGGCGGCGTCCTCCGGTTCGGCGGCGCTGTCAGAGGCGTCCGCACCGCTGTCCGCCGGGGCCTCGCTCTGGCTGGATGTCTCGCCGGCCGGGAGGGAGAGCCCGTCTGACCCATTACTGGAGGAGGAGCCGGAGAAGAACCAGCCCTGCCACATACCGACGCCCACCACAATGCCAACCAGCAGCAGCACGAACAGCACCGCCCCCAGAATGACGGGGAGCCGGGATTGCTTCTTTGGCTGCGTTGGCTGCGGCTGCGTTTGCCGCGCCGGCTCCGGAGGACGGACGCGCTCCGCTGGTGCCGGAGGAACCTGTCTCGGCGGCACCGGCGGCACCACCGGCGGCGTCGCCGTTATCTTCGCAGGAAGATCCTGTAACAGCTCCGGCGGCAATGCCGTCCCGTCAAAGGCGCAGAATTTGGCGCTGGTCCTCAGCACGCGGTTGCAGGACGGGCACCGGGCAATTTTATGGCCGCAGGACCCGCAGAATTGCGCTTCATCTTTTGTCGTTTTTCCACAATAAGGGCAAATCATACCTTGTTCCCCTTCTTTTTGAGAGCAGTTTGCCTGGCCCACGCTGCCCTATGCCGCTGTGCGGCATAGGGCAGAGAAA
>JAJQET010000066.1 GCA_021201515.1 Clostridiales bacterium
AGCTACGCTGGCGAGGGTCACTGACCGAGGAGGATGCCGTAAATGATTAGCTGGCGGTAGTCAAGGCCCCGCTTCCCGGCAGGGAAGGCCGGACAAGTTCTTTATAGCGAACGCTATCTAAGGAAAACCGGCCCGCAGGGAGGGCAAGCGCTTATTTCCTTTATCGGTTCCTGTCTAAGGATTACAACCTCCTCAGGTTGACGACCTTGCCCCAAACAGCGTGACACACCCCGTAACGATCAGATACACGCCAAAGCACCCCCGCAGCAGCTCCGGCTCCATCACCGAAGCCAACAACGCCCCGCCGACGGCGGCGATGCAGCCCCAGACGCCGCCGGTCAGGGCGGCCGACCGGTCAATGGCCCCGCGCCTCAGATGCAGGGGCAGGGATGCCCCGGCGGTGGGCAGGAAGTAGAGCAGGTTGATTCCCTGGGCGGTTTGCTGGGAAAAGCCGGCCAAAAAGGTCAGGTACAGCAGGAGCAGCGTTCCCCCGCCAATGCCGAAGGCGGACAGCGCCCCAGTGGCCGCCCCGGCCAACAGGTTTAAAACAGACATCGAATCCCCCCATAGATGGTCAGCAGAGCGAAGACCCGCCGCAGCAGGGTGCCGCTGACCCGGCCATACCAGCGGCCCCCCAGCCAGCCGCCCACAGCGCCGCTGAGGAGGAAGGGCAGGGCCGGACCGAACTCCAGCAGCCCCTGCCACCAGTACACGGCGCAGGACACGGCGCAGATGGGGAGAATCACCGCCACAGAGGTGGCAAACGCCTTCTTCTCATCCAGCTTCACCCAGCCCAGCAGCAGGGGCACCAACACCATGCCGCCCCCTGCGCCGAAGAAGCCGTTTGAAAACCCGGCCAGCGCTCCGCTGACCCCGCATTTCCACCTGTCAACTTTGTGAGACAAAGAAATCCCTCCCCATCCAGTATGGATGGAGAGGGGTGTTTTATACATTTTGGGTGGGAAGGGTCAGATCACCGTCAGGGTGGAGAGGAAGGCGGTGGTGGAGACCTCATAGTTCTCCGACGCCTCGGTGTACCAGTCGCTGTAGCGCTCGCTCTGGATGGAGGACTTGGCCGTGGTCTGCCAGTAGTACAGCTCCTGATAGCTGTCCACATAGACCAGATAGTAGCAGTTGTTCTCCGTGTCCTCCAGAATTGCGTAGGAGCCGGCCTCCGGCGCGTCGCCGCCGAACAGCCACTCGTCAATGACGTCCGCCATCTTGCCCTTGTAGACGTTCTCGGTGAGGCCGCCGTTGGAGGCGGAGGAAGAGGAGGAGTTGGTGATGGCTATGCTGGCGAAGGCTTCGCTGTCGCCGCCCAAGCTGAGCCACAGGTCCTGATAGACTGTGATGTTCTCCAGGGCGGTGTCCATGTCGTAGGTGGTTTCCGCATCCTCATCGTCCTCGTCCTCGGACTCCACCTCTTCCGCTTCCAGCTCGATGTCATAGAGGTTGACGCCGTAATAGTCGTCCCGGATACGGCTGTTGAGGCGAAGGACGTAGTAACCGGTGACGGTTTCCACCTCTTCCTCCTCGTCATCGTCGGAGGTGGTGGTCGGTGTGATGGTGATGGTGGTGGTATCGCCGTCAACGCGGTCAGCGTCGGTCAGCCACTCGCCAAAGTCATAGGAGGAGAAGTAGGAGGAGGAGATGCTGGAGTAGGAGCTGAGGCCGTTCTCCTCCACCAGGGCGGCCACCGTATCGTCATCGCCGCTGGCAAAGGCTGCCTCCAGCTCGCTGGCCAGGTTGGTGGCGTCCTCCAGGGCCTGGGCGGTTTCCTCCTCAGTGGGGTCTACGGTGTTGCCGTCGTCGTCGGTGGTGCTGTCCGCCGTGGCGTCAATCCGGTAACACTCATAGTCGTAGGTGTCGATGGTGTCAGCGTTTTCCTCATAGTATTCTTCCAAGTCGTCCTCGGTGACCTCGAAGGAATCGGTCACATACTCGGCATACTCGGAGGCATAGACGGACTCCTGCACCAGCTTCCGGTAGATCGACTTGGTCATGAAGCGGCCGTAGTAGGCCCGGAGGACGTAGCCCTCGCTGACGCCGTTCTCCGACGCCTCCTCTGCCAGCTCCTCCATGGCTTCCTCCACCTCGGCCTCTCCGTCCTCGGAGAGCTCATAGCCGGCGGCCTCGCCCTCCTGCACCAGGATGCTGATGGAGGTCAGGCTGTCCTCGGCGGAGTCCAGCAGATAGTCATACCAGGTGTAGCCGGTGTAAACCTCCTGATCCTTCAGGGAGACAGAGGTGTCCAAGCCGTAATAGCTGGCGTAGGAGTAGATGCTGTTGTAGGTGGCGTTGAAGTAGTACCCTACTTCCACGGAGGAGTAGCTCTTGCTGCCGACGGTCAGGGCGGGGGCGTGGGACTGGATGAGGCCGGAGTCCCAGGTCAGAAGCCCCGCCACCAGCACGGCAACAATGGCGCCGGCGGCAATGTAAATACGGGTTCTGCGCTTTTTCTTCTTTTCCTCCTCAGAGGCCCGGCGGGTCTTGCCGGACAGCCCGGCCAGAGCCCGATCCAGCTTCTTCTGCTCTCTCCGGCTCAGGGCCTTTTCATTTTTGCTGGTTGCCTTCTCGTTTTTGCTGGGCTGTTCGCTCATGGTGTCAATTCCCTCCAAAATGGTATGCCGCGGCGGGCCGCAGCAGCCAATGACAAAAATAACTCACAGGCATTATATACGATACTCCTCCAAAATTCAAGATGGATTCTCAAAAAATGAGGGGCTTTTCCGAAAAAACCGCAAAAAACCTGCCATGCGCTTCGCGCATGGCAAGAAACCCCGCTTTGGCCGTGTGACTCCGGTTTAAACCTGCACGATAAGGGCAGGTGGGTCGCCGCCCCACAGTTTTTACTGCTTCCAACTTCCAGACCATCCGAAATGGGCCGGGAGGCCTGCAATCCACTGCGAGAGGTAAGCGTCCCGTTTAAGAAATGTGGGTTTAAAAGAGGAGCCATCACGCACCAAGCAGGGCGATACGGTTCCGTGCAGCCTGAAACGGAGATTAGGATATGCGCCAAGGGGGGATGCTATTCGCCCTCTTCTTCCTCATCCTCTTCAAACAGCTCCTCCATCAGCCTGTCATAGAC
>JAJQET010000304.1 GCA_021201515.1 Clostridiales bacterium
CATGGAATATCATACCATAATTTGAATCGAAGGTCAATGCACGCTTCTTGAAGCAAATTAAAATTGTCAAAAAAAGGCGTATTTCAGGTCGAAAAACAACTCGTTTTTGTGAATTATGAAGGAGCGAGGAAACGGTCTTGCAAAAGGATGGAATCGGAAGCGGCCTCCGCCCCATGGCGGCGGCGGTGGCGGCGCTGCTGGCCGCGGTGTTCCTGCTGCCCCGGGCGGTGGGGGAGGGGGGCTATGCGAAGGCCGCCGGGGACAGCCTGACTGAAACGGGCAGCGTCTCCTCCGGCGTCACGGCGGAGGAAACTGCCTCTCTGACGGCAGAAGCTGACGGGTCGGAGACGGTGGCAGAGGAAACGGCGGAGACAGCCGACACCCTGGACAGTGGGGTGGAGGTGACGGTGCTGCTGGACGGGGAGCCCTGCACCCTGCCCCTGGACGAGTACCTGTGGGGGGTGGTGGCGGCGGAGATGCCCGCCGCCTTCCAGGAGGAGGCCCTGAAGGCCCAGGCCATCGCCGCCCGGACCTACACCCTCTACCGCATGGCCCAGGGTACCGACAGCCATGAGGAGGCCCTGTGCGACGACCCGAACTGCTGCCAGGCGTGGATCTCCCGTGAGGACCGGCTGGCGGCCTGGCCGGAGGAGGACGGGGCGGCCTATGAGGAAAAAATCGCCGCCGCCATCGCAGACACCGACGGGGTCTATCTGACCTACGGCGGGGAGCCGCTGCTGGCGGTGTTCCACGCCTCCTCCGGGGGCGCCACCCGCAGCGCCCTGGAGGTGTGGGGCCAGGAGGTGCCCTATCTGGTCAGCGTGTCCAGCCCGGAGGACGACAGCGGCGTTCCCAACTACTACAGCGTGGTGACGGTGACGGCGGAGGACTTTCAGGAGGCGATTCTGGCCGCTTATCCCGACGCTGACCTGTCCGGCACCCCGGCGGACTGGCTGGGGGAGACGACTTATGACGAGGCGGGGCTGCCCCTGGCCCTGGAGGTGGGGGGCGTCAGCATCGCCACGGCGGAGCTGCGGACGCTGTTCGGCCTCCGCTCCCCCACACTGACGGCGGAGGGGGACGGGGAGGGTGTCACCTTCTACGTCACCGGCTATGGCCACGGGGTGGGGATGAGCCAGTACGGGGCCAACGCCCTGGCCAAAGAGGGCAGGACGGCGGAGGAGATCGTGCTGTGGTACTACACCGGGGCGGAGCTGGGTTCCCTGGACGGGGAAGGTTGAGGGAACGCAAATCACCCTCCCCGCCGCGAAACTGCGGCGGGGAGGGTGGTTGTCAGGTCTTACCGTGTCGCGGCTCGAAGCCGCAGCTTACGCGAAGGGGTTCTCCGTGGGATAGGGCAGGCCCTTGGGCTGGTTGTAGGCGATGTCCTCCACGCCCAGGAACTTGAACACCTCGAACAGCAGCTTGCCCACATGGTCGAAGGCCACCGCCCCATGGTGGGGGTACCGCTTCTGAATCAGCACATGGCGGTAGAACCGGCCCATCTCCGGGATGGCGAAGATGCCGATGCCGCCGAAGGAGCGGGTGGGCACATCCAGAATCTCGCCCTGGGCGATATAGCTGCGGAGCACGCCCTCGCTGTCGCACTGGAGGCGGTAGAAGGTGATGGGGCTGGCGGCGATGTCGCCCTCCAGCGTGCCACGGGTGAAGTCCGGCTCGCTGCCCTGGGGCTCCAGCAGGCGGTGCTGGATGAGCTGATATTTCACAGCCCGGTCAGAACACAGCTTGCACTCCGGGGTGTTGCCGCAGTGGAAGCCCATGAAGGTGTCGGTGAGCTTATAATCATATTTTCCGACAATATCCTCATCATAGATGTATTTGGGGACGGAGTTGTTGATGTCCAGCAGGGTGACGGTGTCGCCGGAGACGCACATGCCGATGTACTCGGACAGAGCGCCGTAGATGTCCACCTCGCAGGAGACGGGGATGCCCCGGCTGGCCAGGCGGGAGTTGACGTAGCACGGCTCAAACCCGAACTGAGAGGGGAAGGCAGGCCAGCACTTGTCCGCAAAGGCGACGTACTTCCGGCTGCCCTTGTGGGCCTCCGCCCAGTCCAGCAGGGTCAGCTCGAACTGTGCCATGCGCTCGTTCAGTTCGGGGTAGTAACTGCCCTCGCCCATCTCAGCGGCCATATCGGCGCAGACGGCGGGAATACGGGGGTCTCCGGCGTGGGCCTTGTAGGACACCAGCAGGTCCAGCTCGGAGTTCTCCTCAATTTCCACGCCGATTTCGTACAGGCCCTTGATGGGGGCGTTGCAGGCAAAAAAGTCCTGAGGACGGGGGCCGAAGGTGATGATTTTCAGATTTTTCAGGCCGATGATGGCGCGGGCGATGGGGACGAACTCGTGCATCTTCTCCGCCAGCTCCGCCGCCGTACCCACAGGATATTCGGGAATGTAGCCCTTCAGGTGGCGCATCCCGAGGTTGTAGGAACAGTTCAGCATGCCGCAGTAGGCGTCACCCCGGCCGTCGATCATGTCGCCGTCGCCTTCGGCGGCGGCCACAAACATACAGGGGCCGTCGAACCGCTGGGCGATCTCCGTCTCCGGCGTCTCCGGGCCGAAGTTGCCCAAAAACACCACCAGGGCGTTGCAGCCCGCTGCCTGTACATCTGCCACGGCCTCCAGCATATCCGTCTCGTTCTCCACGGTGATAGGGCACTCATAAAGGCCCTCGCTGTAGGCGGCCACGATGTTTTTCCGGCGCTGAGTGGACAGGGCGATGGGGAAGCAGTCCCGGCTGACGGCGATGATGCCCAGCTTCACTTCGGGGATGTTGGTTGAGTTCATCACAGATTCCTCCTTTATTTCAATGCAGGTCAAATCCGGCCTGCCATGTCGATGTTCTCACCGGCGGGGCCGGGGCAGGGCCGGAGCAACGTATCCTCTCCCTTCCGAAACCGGAAGGGAGAGGGGGCGGCACAAAGTATTGTTTACGTTTTTATTGTAGCACAAGGGACGGAAAAGTCAATCCGTTTTGTGTGATTTTCACTATTTCAAAAGATGTCGGTGACATCTTTTTTCTTTTTTAGCTATTTCTAACAACAATCTGCCCATCATAAGTG
>JAJQET010000118.1 GCA_021201515.1 Clostridiales bacterium
GTGGGCACCCTCTTTGGCCGGCAGCTGCCTGGGGCGGGTCTTGTCTCCGGCCTCATCCGCGGTGAGGTGGCCTCGGTAACGGCGGCGCTGGACGTGGGGGCGGCGGCGGCCGCCCTCTGCGGAGAGACGCCGGTGAAGCGGGTGATTCCCTGCCCCCATCCGGAGCTGGAGAAGCTGCTGCCCACTCTGGGCTGAGGGGTTTGCGAAAGGGCTGTTGTGAGCGTCTCTCAGGAGGTGTGTGACCATGTTTTTGGCGAAGATTACCGGTGCGGTTGTGGCCCCAGTGAAGGATACCCGGCTGACCGGCCTGCGGCTGCTGACGGCGGCGCCGCTGGCGGAGCCGGACGCACCCATCGTGGCGGCGGATGTCCTGGGGGCAGGCGTGGGGGACACCGTCCTGATCGCCACCGGGCAGGCCGCCCGGCTGGCGCTGCCCAACCGGGACGCCCCTGTGGACGCGGCGGTGGTGGCGGTGGTAGATCAGGCATAGGTCTCCCCCCTGCAAGAAAATTTTCCAGAAAATTCCACATTTTTCTGTACAACCACGAAATGTTGTGATATAATAGGATTCTAGTGACCGTTGCGCTCCCTTTTCCCACCTTTTCCTGAACTTTCCTCCCGCCGTATCAGAGTGAAGCGGCAGAAACACCGCATATTTCCTCTTACCCGGCGGGCCGCGGGGTCGCCGCGCCCACAGCACAGGGCGCTCCGCATTTGACGCGCATCTGTCACCAAAAGTTGCATCTCGTTGCATTCCTAGGAGGTCATCAACATGAATTATGCACGCGTTACGTCTGACAATGTTAAAGCGTTGTTGCGTCTTCATCACTTGTCTATCCGTCAACTGGCAGAGCAGATTTCCCTTTCCGCTTCCACCCTGACCGATTCCCTGAAAAGTAAAAAGGGAATCCCCATTGACTCGCTGATGGCCATTGCCGCTTATTTCAATGTCAGCATCAACGCCCTCTGCATCCCCAACCTGGTGGAGCAGCAGCAGGAGCCCGGTCTGATCAGTGACCCGGCAAAGTCCGCTGCGGAGTATCAGGAGCTGGACTCCTATGGCAGGGAAATTGTGGATTTCAGCTGGAGCTGGCCCGCTGCCGCGCCATGGCGCAGACGGCGGAGGACTGAACATACCCCGTCCCACTATCCCCGCATACAGGAAGCCAGGCGCAGTGAACCCGGCGTTCGCTGCGCTCTTCTTATGAGGACGCACCGTTGGGCACCATCATGCCGTCGTGGGCGATGGTGTAGCCGTTTTCCTCTCCCTCCGCCAGCAGCTCCGACACGGTGCAGAAGGTGTATCCCTGCGCCTGAAGGCTGGCGATGATGCCCGGCAGGGCCTCCGGCGTGTGGTCCGCCGCGTTGTGGAACAGGATGATGCTGCCCGGCACTACCTTGTTCAGGACGTTGGCGGTGATCTCCGAAGCGGAGATGCCCTTCCAGTCCAGAGAGTCCACATTCCACTGCACCGCCTCCATCCCGATGGAGCGGATGGTGGTGATGACGGTGTTGTCATAGTCCCCATAGGGGCAGCGGAACACGGCGGGGGTTTCCCCGGTGATGGCTGCGATCTTCTCATTGCAGCGGTTCAGTTCCTCCAGCATGGTCTCCTGGCTGCACTGGGTCATGTAGGGATGGGTGTTGGAGTGATTGCCGATCTCCTCCCCGGCGTCGTACAGCTGCTTCACCGACTCGGGATAGCGCTCCACCCAGTCCCCCACCAGGAAGAAGGTGGCGTGAATCCCCGCTTCGTCCAGAATGGAAATCAGCTGCTCCGTATCCTCGTTGCCCCAGGCCGCGTCAAAGGACAGCGCCACCTTTTTCTCCTCACTCTGGACGTAGTAAACCGGCAGCTCCCGCTCCGCAGCCGCCGCGCCCACCGCCTCCGGGTGGCTGACCACCCAAAACATGGCCGCCGCAATCAGGAGGCAGCCCACTGCGGCCCAACGGCCCCGCTTCAATACATAAATCTTCATCCTATGCTCCCCATCCTTCCGATGCTTCTGCTTGCAGGATATGCCCGGAGGGGACATTCTATGTCCGGGGAATCGGCAAAACGCTTCGGAAGGGCCCGGAGCGTTTTTTGCGTTATAGCCGTTCTAAACCCCGCAGCGGGCGCATAAGGGTGCGGGAGAGAAAACCCCACACCGGCGGGAAGGAGTGGACAGTGTGGACGATTTCACCGGGCAGGAGGCGGTCTATCTGGGGGTTGCGGGCTACGGCACCGTCTCCGGCAAAGACAAGGCAAACTTCTATCATCGCTTTTTTGTGGAAGGCAAAGAAAGGCGGTACCGGATTCGGATGGATGCCCATTATACCATCCAGAACCGGTTGATGGAGGGGAACCTCTGCCGTCTGACCGTGGCGGGCGGCGTTGTCACCGCAGCGGAGCCGCTGCCCGGCGTGGTATCGGGCCGGGTGGAGGCCGTGGGGAACGGCGTGCTTACGGTGGACGGCGCTGTTCTGCCTCTGGGGAGAGGAGCCAAATACTATGAAATCACCACCGCCCCCGGCGGGGCCGCCGTCAGAGAAACGGCAATCAGGATAGGGGACAGCGTAAAGGCCGTCGTCCATGACGGGCGGGCGGTGAGCGTTTACAGGGCCTTCCTGCCAGAGCCATACAGGCCCCCTGTCACCGGCGTCCCCGGAGAGCGAACGCTGAAAAACCTCCTGACCACGGCGCTGTCGGCGGTGGGGACCGCGCTGTATGTGTACGGCGGCGGATGGAGCTGGCAGGACGAAGGGGCCTCCCTCCAGGCGGAAACCGTCGGCCTGCCGCCGGGCTGGTGCGACTTCTTTCAGGCACAGGACGCCTCCTACCGCTACAAAAACAGCGAAAACCCCGCCCGGAGTTACTACCCCCACAACGGCTGGAACCAATATCACTACGCCGGTGCGGACTGCTCCGGCTACCTGGGATGGGTGCTTTACAGCGTGACAAACGGGGCCTGTGGCGGCCTTGTGACGCCTGCGGCCTCCTTTGCCAGAGCCCTCAGCCAGCGGGGCTGGGGGGCCTGGACAAGGGACACGGGGGGCGGATTCCAGCCG